>JBDNJL010000025.1:0-14137 GCA_041687795.1 Methylotenera sp.
ACATGCGCTTTTGCCATGATGGTTGAAGAATCTAAAAAGTAATCTGGTAATTGTTCTTCAGGTTTGTCGCTAAAGGGCATCGCGTTTGAGTTAATTAACTCGCGGTACGCTAATAACTCATAAGAAAATACATCGACTTTTTCTTTAGATTTTTTACCTTCACGAATCACATTACGCGCATAGTGATGCGCAAAGCTAGGCTCAATGCCGTTGCTAGCGTTATTAGCAAGGCTTAATGAAATAGTGCCTGTTGGTGCGATAGAGCTATGGTGCGTAAAGCGCACGCCTTTAGTCGCAATTTGGTTGCGCAAGCCTTCTGGAAATTGCTGCATGTAGCGACTATATTTACCCAGCAATACTTTACCTGCAATTTTTTGTCCTACTTTAATGCCATCCGCGGCCATTTCTGGACGTTTTGCGAGCATGTCTGCGGTGACTTCAAATTTCTCATCCATAATAGGCGCAGCGCCTTTTTCATCTGCAAGCTGCACGCCAATTTCCCAGCCTACTTCCGCCATTACGCGCGTCACTTCATCGGTAAATTTAATCGATTCTTCTTCACCGTATTTCATTTTCATCATGGTGAACGTTGAGCCTAGGCCTAAATAACCCATACCATGACGGCGTTTACGCGCGATTTCATCACGTTGCTGTTGTAATGGTAAGCCATTAATTTCCACTACGTTATCTAACATGCGGGTAAAAATTGAAATGACTTCGCGGTACTCTGCCCAGTCAAAATATGCATCATCCGTAAATGGTTTTTTAACAAATTTAGTTAAGTTAACCGATCCTAATAGACACGCACCATAAGGTGGCAATGGTTGCTCGCCACACGGGTTGGTTGCACGAATATTTTCGCAAAACCAGTTGTTATTCATTTCATTCACGCGGTCAATTAAAATAAAACCTGGCTCAGCAAAGTCATAAGTGCTGCTCATAATCACGTCCCACAAGCGGCGTGCCTTAATGATTTTGTATACACGGCATGCAACTTTGCCAGCATCAATCCCGTCAATTTTGGTTAAATATTTACCTTTTACTGGCCACTCGCGCCATACCACGTGGTCTGGGTCGTTCACATTTAAACCATCAATAATGGCTTCTTTTTCTGTGACAGGAAAAGCTAGCTTCCAATCACTGTCAGCTTTTACTGCCTCCATGAACTCTTTGGTAATTAAGCAGCTCAAGTTGAATTGGCGTAAACGACCATTTTCGCGTTTAGCTTTAATAAAGTCGGTTACGTCTGGATGTGAAATATCAAATGTAGCCATTTGCGCGCCACGACGACCGCCCGCGCTAGACACTGTAAAGCACATTTTGTCGTAAATATCCATAAAGCTTAATGGGCCGCTAGTGTAAGCGCCCGCGCCCGCGACAAACGCGCCTTTGGGACGTAAGGTTGAGAACTCATAACCAATGCCGCAACCAGCTTTTAGCGTTAAGCCAGCTTCATGCACTTTGTTTAAAATGTTATCCATACTATCTTCTACCACACCAGATACAGTGCAATTAATGGTTGAAGTCGCAGGTTTGTGCTCAAGCGCGCCTGCGTTTGATGTAATACGACCCGCTGGAATAGCACCGCGACGTAACGCCCACAAAAACTTTTCATGCCATTCTTGGCGTTTTTCTTCTGTAGTTTCTACATCTGCCAGCGCACGCGCAACGCGTGAGTAAGAATCGTCCATGTTTTTATCTACTAACTCGCCTGTTTTGGTTTTTAGGCAATATTTTTTATCCCAAATATCTAAGGACACAGATTGCATTGGTATTTCTTTGTCCGTGTTTTGTGATACTAGATTCAGGTTTTTAGTAGTTTCAACGGCTTTGAGCATGGATATAACCCCTTTATTTGGTTTTTATATTTTAGGCGTAACTTTTGCTTTTATTTGGTGCGATGCATTTTAATTGTACTCCAGCCAGACCCCAGCATGCACCATAAACTAGCAAATTATTTTTTGTGGTAATAAATCTTTGAACCACAACATATTGTGTTTTTTTACTAATTTAATCATTTAGTAGTGGTGGGTCAAGTAGTTTTTTTATAAAAATTTATATAAATTCGCTTGCTAAATCGCTATCCATTGCCAGCTATGGGTTTGCGTAAAGTTAGCAATAAAAATAGTGCTACTCACTTAAAATAATTGATGCGAAAATAACTGGATGAACAGAATTTTATACACCGCTTTACTTTATGTGTTGATTATTTTTACGCCATTTAAATTGCTATGGCGGGCGAGAAAGCAACCAGAGTATTTGCAACATTGGTGCGAGCGCTATGGTTTTTATGAAGAACAACCGCAAAAACCGATTATTTGGCTACACTGTGTTTCTGTTGGCGAAACACGGGCGGCGGCCCCTTTGGTGCACGCTTTAATGTTGCAACACCCAAAGCACCACATTTTATTAACGCATGCCACACCCACTGGTCGCGCTACAGCTAAACTATTGTTTAGTGATAGCGTGCAAAGCGTTTATTTACCTTACGACCTGCCATTTGCAGTGCATCATTTTTTAGCACACTTTAAGCCTACAATAGGTGTACTGATGGAAACCGAGCTTTGGTTTAACTTGATTGCCGCCTGCAAACAA
Organism: Methylotenera sp.; assembly: GCA_041687795.1. Lineage (GTDB taxonomy): Bacteria > Pseudomonadota > Gammaproteobacteria > Burkholderiales > Methylophilaceae > Methylotenera. Next base: position 2,596 of record JBDNJL010000025.1, read on the forward strand.
AAGAAAATTCCATTATTGCTTGTCAATGCAAGGCTTTCAGAAAAGTCCGCTCGTGGTTATGCAAAACTCGGCTTTTTAGCTAAACAAGGCTTAGCAGATTTAACGGCGATTGCAGCACAAACAGAAGATGATGCGTCACGCTTAACAATGTTAGGCGCGAATAACGTAACGGTGATGGGTAATTTAAAGTTTGATGTTGACCCACCAAAAGAAGCATTATTACTTGGTGAAAAACTGCGTAACCTAATCGGTAAATATCGCCCAGTTTTTTTAGCGGCTAGTACCCGAGATGGTGAAGAAGCTCTGATTCTTGATACCTTGCTAAAAGTGAATGTTCCAAACTTACTCACCGTTATTGTGCCACGTCACCCACAACGTTTTGATGAAGTTGAGGCCTTGTTAAAAGCGCGCTGTTTGGCTTATGAGAAACGCTCTGACTTAAACTCAGATGCACTAACTATAAGTGAAAAAACGCAATATTTGCTGGGCAATAGCATGGGCGAGCTTTTTACTTATTACGCTGTATGTGATGTAGCTTTTATTGGCGGCAGTTTACTACCCTTTGGCGGACAAAATTTAATTGAAGCCTGCGCAGTTGGCAAGCCAAGTTTGGTTGGACCACATACATTTAACTTTACGCAAGTAGCTAATTTAGCGATTGAATTTGGCGCTACAAAGCGTGTAGAAGATGTTGCAGATTTAGCGGCTACATTGAATACTTTACTGGTTGACCAAAACCAGCAACAACAGATGGCGGTTGCGGCTTTGCAATTTAGCCAAATAAATCAAGGCGCTACGGAACGTGTAGCGCGTCTCATTGAGCAATTTATTTGAATAGTTTTATTTTAGTAAAAATGTGTCTGTAAAAAACCGTTAAGTTTTTAGAATCCTCTTTCTATCGCACACTAATATGCTCAACCATCATCAGCTCACACGAACCGTTACCCGTATCTTCGCGCGAGAGTGAGCTTTTCCAATGCCAGCCATCGGCTGCTTTTGCTTCTATCAAGTAACCTTGTAAATTAACCACTTGGCCAACGCGCACGTCTTTTAAGTTTTTTTCAATCGCACTATTGACTGGCACCATGTGCATATTTGCGCTTTGTGTTTCAATTTCTTCACGCGGAATTGGAAAATTATTAACATGCCAAAAGTAGAAACGGCCGCTTTGGCTAATTTTAATTTGGCTCAAAATTGCTTCGTCTGACATCCGTCCCCAGCCTAAGGCAAAATCGATAGGCGAGAGTTGTGCCTCGCGACCAAAGTTATACGTTTTGGTAGAAAGCACCCGTGCGCTCACGTTAAATTTAGCCAGTGGTGTAATTTGGTAATCGTTAAAACTAGAGAGATGGTATGCGCCACTAACATTACTTTGCTGTGGCGTGATTGGCGCAATAACGCCTGGACCATAAGTAACGTAACGGCTTTGCCATTGTTGATAAGCGCCGTAACCGAGCAAACTTATCACTACTAAAACTTTCCAGTTCATAGGCGTTTACCCTACGTTACAACCACTATTTAATTAACTTACTAATCGCCTTAAACGCATCGCCCTCTGCCTTACCTAACCATTCAAACAGTGTAGATTCTGTATTGGTAATAATGCAACCAGCCGTGCGCAACCGGGCAATGGCGTTGACTTTATTAGAAGGGTTGCGCGAAATAATCGCATCCTCCACTATAAAAACTTGCTTGGCGTTGTTGCCATTTAATGCGAGTAAATCAAGCGCGGTTTGCAAAACACAAATATGCGCTTCCATACCTGCTAAAATAATTTGAGATTTATCTGATGAAAGCTGACGGCAAAACTTTGGCTCTGCCGCACAAGAAAAAGTGGTTTTTTCTACAGGTTTAAGATTAGCTTTTGTATCAGCTAAAACAGTGAGTAACTCTGGCAATGTGTTGCCCAAGCCTTTAGGATATTGCTCAGTCACAACAATAGGTACGGCCAACATTGCAGCCGCGGTTGCTAAAATACTGCAATTTTTAATTGCAGCCTGCATTGCCTCTAGCTGCATTGCACCAATTAGCCGCGTTTGCATATCGACTATCACCAGCTGACTTAAATCCACAGAAGCTTTATAAAGTATTTGCATATCTAGGCTTTAATTATAGCAATGATTAATTGACGACTAATTGCTGGTTAATATCCGCCAAATCAACTTCTGCAACCACACCTGAAGCGGCTTTTAGGCGAATAATATTCACTAAATATTGATATCTTGCATTTAATAAATCGCGCTTTGCGGTAAATAATTGTTGCTGTGCATTGAGTACATCTACACTGTTTCTAACGCCAACTTCGTAGCCCAACTTAGTAGAGTCAAGCTGACTTTGAGTACTTAGCAAGGCTTGTTCGAACGCGCGCACTTGGCCAATACTTGTGCTTAAATTTAAATAGGCAGTTTGTGTATCTAATATAGCCTGACGCTTTGCAATTTCAATATCGCTCAAGGCTCTATCTTTATTATATACTGCCTGCCGCGTTCGGGAATTTACACCGCCACCCGCGTAAAGAGGTATCTGCAATTCCAAACCAATCACTGCAGATTTAAGTTCACTACCAAAACCGTTTATACCGCCATTACTGGTATTGTCACGATATGACGCAACAGCGTCTAAAGTCGGTAAATGGCCAGTTCTAGCCCGATCTATATTTTGTTCTGCTATGGTTAAGTTGTCTTGGCTAATTTGAATATTAAGATTATTGATGCGCGTAACATCTAGCCACTCCGACATGCCCTGCGATAATTGATTAGGCTTTAGGTCAGAACGCACTGGCGCGAGCTCGCTAGAGTCACCCCCTATAATTGCTTGCAATGATAAATTAGCCACTTCAAATGCATTTTTAGCTGAAATTTCCTGTGAAAGCGTTAAGTCGTAACGAGCTTGGGCTTCGTTCACATCCGTAATGGTTGCAATACCTACTTCAAAGTTGGCTTTTGCCTGCTCTAATTGCCCTAAAATTGCTACTTTTTGCGCGTTGATGAGTACAATATTTTCTTGTGCAATCAACACATCAAAGTAGCTTTGCGTAACACGCAACATCAAATTTTGCTTGGTTAAATGTAACGATTTATCGGCTAACTGAACCTGTACTTTACTTTGGTCTATTTGAAGTAAGCTATCTTGACGAAAAATTGGCTGACGCGCCTCTAGACCATAGTTATATGTTTCAAAATTAGTACGTCCTTGATTTCTAAAAGGCGTGCTACCTATAAAGCGGATGTCTGTTTGGTTACTGTTAGCCCCGGCCGTAAAATCAACTCTCGGTCTGTAAAGCGCTTTTGCTTGCTCTATTGCTTCTTGCGCAGCCAAATTTTCGTTTAAAGCAGAGGCTAAAATTGGGTCACTAGAGAGCGCCTGTTGATATGTCTCTACCAATGTATGTGGCTTGCCTGGTGCTGACGAATTAGAACCCCCTGCTCTGACATCAGTTGACAAGCAGATATAAACTAAACAAAAAAAGCCTAGCAAAAAGCTTATATGCGATTGTTTAATCTTAACAAATTGATTCATGAGTCTAAAAATTTTAATACTATTTTAAAACTCAAATTTAGGAATTTGAGGCGCGTTCACGAGTGGAGGCAGGCAAGTTTCAAACAACGTGTCTTGCCTAAAGATTTCTTGGCCAATGCGTATCGTTAAATTAGCCTGCATAATCGGCAACTCACCAATCACTGCAAATAATCTGCCACCAATATTCAACATTTTTTCTGCCACTGTTGGGCGTAATTGCAACGAGCCAGTGAATACTATGACATCGTAAGGCGCATCTAAGGCATAGCCATTTACAGCATCGCCTGTATGCAAAGTAACGTTATGAATATTTTCAAGCACCAAGCGTTTTTTAGCAATTTCTGAAAGATCTGCGTTAATCTCTACAGCGTATACATGTTGCGCTTGTTTAGCGAGTAAAGCAGTTAAATAGCCGCTACCTGTGCCAACCACTAACACTTTGTCTGTTGGTTTAATACTTAGTGCTTGTAAAATACGGCCTTCTAACTTTGGTGATAGCATGGTCTGACCATGTCCTATTGGTAGCTCGATATCCGCAAAGGCTAAACCTGCTTGGTGATGTGACACAAAATGCTCGCGTGGAACATCATCAAGCAGAGCGAGTACTTGTGGATCCAATACTTCCCAAGTGCGAATTTGCTGTTCTATCATATTGAAACGCGCTACTTCAAGCGCCTTGGCGGCAACTGTTTCGTTTGTATTTATCATCATAAAAACTCTTTTTGTATCATTTTAAACTGATATTGATTATAACTTAACTGCATAGCGTCAAGTTTACATCGCCGTATTTACTTCTGGTATTTTTACCTTAAACCATAAGGCATACAGTGCGGGTAAAAATAATACCGTAAGCAAGGTTGCTACTGCTAAACCACCCATAATTGCTACTGCCATAGGACCAAAAAATATGCTTCTGGTCAATGGTATCATAGCTAAAATTGCTGCGGCGGCTGTCAACACTATTGGCCTAAATCTTCGAATGGTAGATTCTACAATGGCTTGCCACTCATCTAAGCCAGATGCTTTATCTTGTTCTATTTGATCTATCAAAATTACCGAATTGCGCATAATCATGCCCGATAGTGCAATGGTGCCGAGCATTGCTACAAAACCAAAAGGTTTATCAAATAACAAGAGTGCAATTGTGACACCAATTAAGCCTAAAGGTGCAGTCAGTATCACTAAAAGTACACGTGAAAAACTTTGTAATTGCAACATAAGTATTGTGATAACAGCCATTAAAAAAAGTCGAATACCAGCTGCAACCGATACGGCGCCTTTTGCAGATTCTTCTACTGCTCCACCAGTTTCCAAGCTTATTCCTAAAGGTAAGCTTGCTTTAATGCCGTCTAATTGCGCTTCAACTTGCGCTGAAATGACTGGCGCTTGCATGTTGCCTTGCAAGTTCGCCCGCACGGTAATGGATGGCTCGCGATTACGGCGCCAAATAACACCTTCTTCAAAGTCTGAGCTTATTGTAGCAATTTGCGACAAAGGCACACCTTGGCCAGATGGCGTAGCAATCATTAAATCTGGCAAATGTGATAGGCGTAAACGCTCCGCTTGCGGCGCGCGTGCCACCAAATCAATACGCTCATTACCCTCTCTAAATTCGGTAATATAAAGCTCCTGCATTGCACCATTGAGTAAATTAGCAATGTCGACAGAGCTTATACCGAGCAACCTTGCTTTGACTTGATCTACCTCGACGTGCACCACCTTGCTTGGTTCTTCCCAGCCTAATTGAACATTGACTAAATTAGCATTTGCACGCATGATTTCTGCAACTTGATGTGAGATACTGCGTATTTGGTTAATGTTAGCACCTGAAACCCTAAACTGCACAGGGAACCCCACTGGCGGACCATTTTCTAAGCGTAATACTGAGGCTCGCAAAGCAGGAAACTTATTTTCAAATAAGTTGAGTAAATCTTTACGCAGCGCCTCGCGCGAGGCTAAATTTTTGGTCAAAATAACAAACTGACCAAACCCGCGATGCGGCAATTGCAGATCTAAAGGCAGATAAAAGCGTGGGCCACCAGTGCCGATATAAGTAACAAAGTTTTCTATACCTAAATCTTTACCGCTATGTTTGCTGCTCCATAGTTGCAACCAAAGTTCTAATTTTTTAGCTTCTGCATCAGTAGCAGCATATGATGCGCCTTCAGTCATGCGCAAATCTACTATTAACTCCAGTCTTGTGGAATCTGGAAAAAACTGTTGCTGAACTTTACTAAAACCTAAAATTGAAAGTATAAATAAAGCTAAAGTAAGTGCAATAACTGTTTTACGATAATGCACACATTTGGTCACTAAAGCCCGAAAAGCCTTATAAAACTTAGTGTTATAAATTTCGTGATGTTGATGCTCATTTTTTAGACTATCTTGTTTCGCTGGTTTAGCTAATAAATGGTAGCCTAAGTAAGGGACAAAAATCACAGCTGCAAACCATGAAATGACTAATGCAATCGCCGATACTTGAAAGATGGAGCGGGTGTATTCACCAGTAGAAGAGGCGGCAGTGGCGATAGGTAAAAACCCAGCGATAGTTACCAGCGTGCCGGTAAGCATAGGCATAGCCGTTGAGTGATAGGCAAATGAGGCGGCCCTAGCTCTGTCCCAACCTTGTTCAATTTTTGATGACATCATCTCAATGGCAATAATCGCGTCATCTACTAATAAACCTAATGCTAAAATAAGTGCGCCTAATGATATTTTGTGCAGTCCAATATCATAAATATGCATCACCAAAAAAGTTGCTGAAAGTACTACTGGAATAGTAATCGCTACTACAATTCCACTGCGCCAACCCAGTGAAATTAAGCTAACACCGAGCACAATGACAAGCGCTTCAATAAGTGACTTCACAAAATCGTTTACCGAATCTGCCACGATTTTTGGTTGGGATGTCACTGTATTAAGCTCCAGTCCTACCGTGAGCTGTTGCTGAATACGTGTAATCGTCTTATCTAAATCATGACCTAATGCAATCACATCGCCACCTTCTTGCATGCTAACACCTAGCAACATGGTCTCTTTGCCTTGGTAGCGCACACGGTCATGAGGCGGATCTTCAAAGCCGCGGTAGACCCTTGCAACATCGCCTAAACGAAAGTCTTTATTATTAGCGCGCAAACGCAAATTGCGTAAATCATCTAAGGCGTTGTATCTACCAGAAACAGCCACGCGAATACGCTCCCCAGCTGAGTCATAACTGCCACCCCGAACTATTGCGTTTTGTGTTTGCAATGTGCTGATAAGAGTTGTTGCGCTAATACCTAAATTACTTAATTTTGCATTGGATAGCTCAATAAAAATGCGTTGTTTTTGCTCGCCAAAAAACTCTACTTTTGCAACATCTTTTAACTTAAGCAACTCTGTCCTAATAAGTTCGGCTTGCTTTTTTAAAGCTGCAAAATCAAAACCATCTCCAGTAAGCGCGTACATACTACCGTATACATCACTAAACTCATCATTAAAGGTGAGGCTTTCAATATTTTGTGGCAAGGTATGGCGAATATCGCCCACTTTTTTACGGACTTGATACCAAACTTCTGGAATATCGTCAGAAAAAGTGCTGTCCTTTGCCACTATAAAAATCACTGATTCACCTGGACGAGAATAACTACTTGTGTAATCTAAATGGGCGACTTCTTGAATCTTCTTTTCAAGTTTATCGGTTACCTGTTGCTCTACTTCTTGCGCGCTTGCACCTGGCCAAGTAGTTCGCACTAACATCACTTTAAAGGTGAAAGGCGGGTCTTCAGATTGGCCTAATTTGGTGTAAGAAATTAAGCCTGCAATAGTAACCACTAGCATCAAATACACCACCAATGTTTGGTGCTTTAATGCCCAATCAGATAGATTAAAACGGTTATCTATTTGCTCATCTATCATTGAGCTAGTTTTTCAAATTGTTGACTAACAAACTGTGGTTTTACCAACTGATTTTTAACTAGAGTATGAACTCCTGCAACGGCAATTTTTTCGCCAACCTGCAAACCTTTGGTGATTACCACACCATCTTCAGTAAAATTACCTGCACTCACTTCTCGCGGTTGCGCCTTATTGTTTGCGTCAATCACCCAAACAGTTTTTATGTGGTCTATTTCTGTAAGTGCTCCGTTTGGTATTAAAAATACTGTGCTAATTTTTGTAGCATCAATCGGTTTTTTAAATGTAACGCCTGCTGTCATACCGAGTTTAATCGCATCATCGGGCGCTGTAACATGTACACGCACATTAAATGCTCTTGTCAAGTTATCCGCCGCTGGCGCTATTTCACGTACTGTACCTGCGTAAATTTTACTTTGATTTGCCCATGTTTTAATCGTTACAGGCATATTTGGCTGAATGTTAACCATGCGCGATTCTGGTACAGCAATGAGAACTTCAATTTCACTCATATTTCTAATTTGCACTACTGCTTCACCCGCTTGCACTACTTGACCAGGTTCTGCACTTATCATCGCTACAACACCATCAGTATCTGCGGTTAAATTTGTATACTTTGTTTGATTACTCAATACATTAGCTTGCGCTTTCACTTGCGCTAAGCGTGCGCTAGAGGTTTTTAACTCCGCTTCGCGGATATCTAATGCCGAAGCTGAAATGAATTTTTTTGTAAATAAAGTTCGTTGACGCTCTACTTCTGCTAAAGCTAAAGCATGGTTTGCTTCAGCAGCGCGTACATCTGCTTGTGCTGCAGCGGCGGTTAAATTAGCGTCAGCGGCATCTAACTTGGCGATAATTTGCCCTTTTATAACATACGCCACTACATCAACTTTGCGCTCAATGATTTTGCCGTTAATTCTAAATCCTTGGCTAGATTCATACCTTGCGCGTACTTCGCCCACTAAAACCATATTGTTCGTACTTTCTTGTTCGCCGACAATCATCACTAATGCAGGGCGGGCCACTGCCACTGGTGATGCAGGTTGTTGGCATGCCAGTAAAATAAATGAAACAAAAATTATGGCTACAATTTTGCTAAAACTAATCAAATTTTTTATCATTTAACGCTTTCTTTCAGAAGGCCACGCACCATCACTGTTTGCATCATTACTAAACGATCAGAAATATCGCACCAATTCACCCATTGATCTTGTGACATTGAGATTTCTAACGAGCATACGCCGTGAATTCCTGCCCAAATAGTTTGCGCAACCAAATCTGGGTTGGTAATTTCATCGTTAAATTTATCTGCTAAAAATACTTCATGCACTACTGTTTTTAGTTGAAAGTAAGCATCTTGCTCAGGATTGTTGAGTTGTAAAGTCGATTGCTCAGAAACAAAGGGTGTGTGAGGGGTCATAAACATTAAGCGATAATGATTTGGATATGCCAAGGCAAAATTAGCGTAACCATGCCCTAGTGCATGCATGCGCTCAACAGGGTCAGCTATTAGCAAAATACTTTTGAGCGCGGTTGCGAGTGCTAAAAAATCTGTGTCGCAAATTGCCCGCAATAATGACTCTTTATCTGCAAAGTATAAATAAATACTGGTAGCAGAATAGCCAATACGTTTGGCTATTTCGCGCATGGTTACCGCCTCTACGCCGCGCGACACAAATAGTTCGCGTGCCACATTAATAATGAGTGTGCGCAATTGCTGGCGTTCAGCATCGGATTTTGGTTTTGGTGGCATTGCTTTGCGAAATATTTTTGTTAACGCTGTTAATTTAACACCGTTAAATTAATGATGTCAAGCTATCAATTACTTTATACGCAAGTTAAACTCGTTTCTTGATTAACTTGGCTTTGGGCTGAAAATGTGTTTGCAAATAATGGTTAAGTTTTTGCTATAGAAATTATCAAAAATTAAGTTTATTTAGATATAAGAAGACTAAGCAAAGCTATTTCAAGTGATATTGTTCAAGCTTATACCATAGTGAGCGCTCGCTGATTTCTAATAATTTTGCAGCGCGGCTTTTATTACCTTTGGTTGTGGTGAGTGCGTCTAAGATTAAACGCTTTTCTAATTGCTCTACTGCATGTGGCATTGAAGCGCCGCTCTTAGCTTCGCCAGTCAAAACTTCAGTTTGAGTCAGGTTGTCAGCTTCTAAAGGCTCAGCATTTAAATGCACAATCTCTGTGGGTAAATGTTGTGTGGTAATGGTTTTATTGCCGCTAATAATTGCTGCGCGCTCTAAAACATTTTCAAGCTCGCGCACGTTGCCAGGCCAGTTATAATTCATTAGTGCATTGATTGCATCGGCAGAAATTTCAACTTTTCGCTTGGCTAAAAAGTGCTGTGCCAAGCTTTGAATATCAGACTTTCTGGTTTTTAATGCAGGCAAGTCTATGCGGAAAACATTTAAGCGATAATACAAATCTTCACGTAACTTTCCATCTTTAATCGCTTGCATTGGATTTCTGTTGGTTGCGGCTATCACACGAATATCTATCGGAATTAGATGATTGCCACCTAAGCGTTCAATTACGTTTTCTTGTAGAGCACGCAATAGTTTTGCCTGCAATTGCATAGGCATTTCGGTGACTTCATCTAAAAAGAGTGTACCGCCATCGGCAAGTTCAAACTTACCGATGCGCTCTTTAATTGCGCCAGTAAACGCGCCTTTTTCATGGCCGAATAATTCTGACTCCAACATTTCATGCGGAATCGCAGCGCAATTTACCGCGACAAACAGTGCATTTTTACGTGGTGAACCTGCATGAATTGCACGTGCAACTAGCTCCTTACCTGTGCCAGTTTCGCCAGCAATCATTGCGGTCGCTTTTTCAGGCGCAATTTGGGCAATTGCTTCATGCACTTTTTGCATTGCTAAACTTGTGCCAACCAGGCTATTAGAAAGATTTTGTACGCTATCTTTTAAGGCGATAATTGGATTACTTTGCTCACGCAAAAATTGGTTTTCAATATTTAAACGTGCGACTGATAACGCACGTTTAATGGAAATTTCTAATACTTCTAAATCGAACGGTCGTAAAATATAATCGCTTGCACCTTGCTTCATTGCCTCAATTGCGCTTTTAATTTCACCTTGTGCGGTGACAATAATGACGGGTAATTGCAAATTTACTGCGCGAATTTCTTTGAGTAATTGCAATCCATCCATACGCGGCATGTGTAAATCTGTCACCACGCAATTTACACTTTGCGTGCGAATAATTTCCAGCGCTTCGCGACCATCTTTGGCTGTAAAAGGTAGGTAACCTGCTTGGCGCAAGCTAATTTCTAGCAAACGCAGCATACTAGGCTCATCATCAACAGCTAAAATATGTTTAATTGAGGCTGACATTCATTGATACTCATATTAATTATTAATTTTATAAAATAGGAAGCTTGTGCAAATATTAAGCTAATTGATGCTTGGGTAATGTGACTCTAAAGTCTGCACCGTATTTTGAGCCGCTTACAGATGTTTCGTTATTGTTAGCATCCATACTCATCTGCATTAAATGACTATCTTCAACTGTTAAAGTACCGAAATGCGCTATAACAATCTGTCTAGACACAGCCAAACCTAAACCTATGCCGCCAGGGCGCTGGGTAACAAACGGATCAAATATATGCAGTTTCTGCTCGTCATCAACTCCATAACCGTTATCTGCCACGCTTATCGTGACGTTATTCGCGTCCTCATGCAATGACACTAATATTTTACCGCCGCTGGGCAAAACCTGTATGGCGTTTAACAGCAAGTTTAATAACACTTGGGTAATTTGTTCACTATCGCATGCTACCATTACCGGTGCTTCGGCATCATTTGTCACTATATTTTCATTAAACAAATCTAAACTAATGGCTTTTTTATTCGCTTGCATGCGAAGCATTGCTACTGCATGCTCAAGTAAAGCAAGTATGTCATGCATGGCAAATTCTGGCTGACGCGGGCGAGCAGAATCCACCAAGGTGCTCACTAGTTTATTTAACCTTTCGGTTTCCGTATTAATAAAACCAACAACTTCTGCTGCTTCAGCACTTAAGTTTTTTTCACGCGCTAGCACCTGTGCAGATGAGCGCAGTATACCCAAAGGTGTGCGTACTTCATGGCTCATA
>JBDNJL010000129.1:0-3332 GCA_041687795.1 Methylotenera sp.
CAACATCGGCAATCTCACCCTATGTTCTGGCGTAAATTCTGCGCGAACTTGTTCAGACAAGCCGCGCGTTTCTGGGCCAAATACAAACACATCTTCATCGGCAAAACTAATATCGCTATGACGCGTGCTGCCTTTAGTGGTCAAGGCAAATAAGCGTTTACCTTTGAGTGCAGCTTTGCATTCTTCCCAATTTTCATACACTTTTAGCGTGGCAAATTCGTGATAATCTAAACCTGCGCGCTTGAGCTGTTTGTCTTCAAGCGTAAAACCAAGTGGCTTCACTAAATGCAACTGCGCGCCAGTATTGGCACACAAGCGAATGATATTGCCAGTATTGGGTGGAATTTCGGGTTCAAATAATACAATGTGGAGCATAATTATTGAGCTGCTTTAATAAAGTTATTTTTCTAAAGTACGTGCAATTACCCAGCATTCTACCTGCGCTGCGCCTGCTTTTTTAAGGGTTTTTGCAAGTTCGTTTAGGCTGGCGCCTGTGGTCATCACATCATCAATAATCGCGATGCGTTTGCCTTGCAAACTCTCTGAACATTCAAACACACCACGAATATTTTGAATACGCGCTTTGAATGGCAGACTGGCTTGTGGTGGCGTGTGCTTTATACGTTGGCAAGCGTTGTGGCTGAGTGGAATTTGCAGATTTATTGCAACGAACCTTGCGACTTCTAACGCTTGGTTAAAGCCACGTTCTTTTAAGCGCGTGTGGTGCATAGGCATGGGAACAATAGCGTCTATATTTTGCGTTTGGCTGGCAAGTTTTGTGCTTAATAGCAAGCCAAACGTGCGGCTTAAATGTAGCATTTCTTTGTATTTGTAATGTTGTATTAGCTTGTCTATTGGGTAGTCGTATGCAAACAGCGCTGTTGTGGCATCAAAGTTTGGTGTTGCATTTAAGCATGCGCCGCAAATTATGCCGTGGCATATTAAACCGCATAGCGAGCATTGCGGTTTAATATGCCACGGCAAATCCCGCATGCAGTCACTACAAATACCTAAATCGCCACCTTGATTGCTAGCGCATAGCAAACATTGCGTGGTTAACCTATTACGCGGCAATATTTTGCTGATGCTAAATTGAGTTAAATTTAACAAATGATTAAATTTTAATCTAATGTTCATTGCTTGTGATAACTTTGCTTGACAAGGTATAATCTCGCTAAAATGTGTCTGAAAAAAACCGTTAAGTTTTTTTATTATTACTAACAGTTGTACTCAATATTGCGCCACGCTTATATTGCTACTTTAAAGGATATTTCTATGCTTGAAACTACACAGCAAACTGTGATTAATACAGATCATCTTAAAACTAAGCTTACTCAAACTAACGGTGATGCAGATTCAACTACAGTAAACCGTTGGAGCGTAGCTGATATTGTCGCATTATTTGAGCTGCCGTTCAGTGATTTAATCTATAAAGCGCAAACCGTACATCGCGTAAACTTTGACCCTAACGCAGTACAAGTGAGCACATTACTTTCTATTAAAACTGGCGGATGTAGCGAAGATTGCGGTTATTGTCCGCAGGCCGCGCGTTATCACACAGAGGTGGAAAATGAACCGCTAATGAAATTAGAAGATGTGCTTGCCGCCGCGCGTGATGCTAAAAATAATGGCGCAAGTCGTTTTTGCATGGGCGCAGCATGGCGCGGTCCAAAACAGCGTGATTTAGAGCCAGTGCTTAAAATGATTGCCGAAGTAAAAGCGATGGGTTTAGAAACCTGCGCAACTTTAGGAATGTTAAAAGAAGGCCAAGCCGAGCAATTGAAAGATGCGGGACTAGATTATTACAACCATAATTTAGACACTGCGCCAGAGTTTTACGGCGATGTGATTACCACACGTACGTATCAAGACCGTCTAGATACGCTAGGCCGTGTGCGTAGCGCAGATATTAATGTTTGTAGCGGCGGCATTATAGGCATGGGCGAGTCGCGCAATCAGCGTGCTGGTTTATTAGCTCAGTTAGCTAATATGGAGCGCCCGCCAGAGAGTGTGCCTATTAATTTACTCACGCAAGTAGAAGGCACCCCATTGCACGGCACTGATGCTTTAGATCCGCTAGAGTTTGTACGTACGATTGCCGCAGCGCGTATTACCATGCCACAAAGTTTTGTGCGTTTGTCGGCAGGGCGCCAAAGTATGCACGAGGGCATTCAAGCACTTTGTTTTGTTGCGGGTGCAAACAGTATTTTTTACGGCGAAAAATTACTCACTACTGGCAACCCAGAAGCCGCAACGGATAAAGCTTTGTTTGCAAAACTAGGTATCAATAAGATTTAATTAAATGCTAGCAGCACTTCAACAAGAGCTAGACCAACGCGTTATTGATGGCTTATCGCGCCACCGACGTTTATTAGATTCGCCGCAAGCGGAACATATTATTGCGAACGATAAGCAGTATTTGTCTTTTTGCAGTAACGATTATTTGGGCTTGGCGAATCGCCCAGAATTGATTAGCGCTATGCAAAATGCCGCGCAAAACTCTGGCGTGGGGAGCGGCGCATCGAACTTAATAACTGGTCATCATCGCTACCACGATACGCTTGAAAAGCAGCTAGCTAAGTTTGTAGAAATGCCAGCAGCGCTATTATTTTCAACAGGGTATATGGCAAATATTGGTGTGATAAGTGCGCTTATGGGGCGTAACGATGCGGTATTTTGCGATAAATTAAATCATGCTTGTTTGAATGATGGGGCGATTTTATCGCGTGCAGATTTTCAGCGTTTTGCACATAATGATGTTGCTACGCTTGAAAAATTGCTTAAAGCGAGTAACGCAAAAAATAAACTCATTGCAGTCGATGCGGTGTTTAGTATGGATGGCGACATAGCGCCGCTAGACAAATACTTGGTACTTTGCAAAAAATATGACGCATATTTATATCTAGACGATGCACATGGTTTTGGCGTATTGGGCGAGCATGGCAAAGGCTCTGCAAGTCATTTTGGACTACTTAAAAATAAGCAGTTAGCAAAACGTGTGATTATGATGGCAACCTTAGGCAAAGCCGCTGGTGTAGCAGGTGCATTTGTAGCGGGCGAGCAAGTGATTATTGATTATTTAATTCAAAAAGCGCGTAGTTATGTATATTCCACACCTGCGCCACCTGCACTTTCTGCTACTTTGTCAGCCTCAGTTAACTTAATTGAACAAGGCGATATGCTACGTACGCACTTATTCACGTTAATTAACTATTTGAAAAGTAATTTAAAAACAACTAAATGGCAACTTATGCCTTCTAATACTGCGGTGCAGCCACTTATTGTAGGTAGTAATCAGGCGGCATTAGCGTTAAGTGAGTATTTACAAACTG
>JBDNJL010000130.1:0-5059 GCA_041687795.1 Methylotenera sp.
GCAAAGGTCATCATCAGTAGCTCACGAATATCAGTTTCGTCATCCACAATTAAACAAGTAAGTTTTTGAGTCATAAATTTGTGTCACCTAGCTAGGACAGTTTTAAGTAAAACAATTTTTTAAACTTAGCATTTTTTAAATATGCTTTTAAAGCTAAGCTTTTTTAATTTTAAGTACAAAGGCGCCACCAGATTTTTGTAACTTTTTACGACTAGACTTGAGTGTATGAAAAGCATTTAAATCATTATTATTCATAAGATATCGCAAATCCGCACCATTCGCATCGGCTAGTTCACGCGAAATATAAAGCCCCAAACCATTACCAGTCGTTTTTGTAGTAAAAAATGGTTCAAATAACCGTGCGCGGTCTTGCTCTGCTAAGCCTTGGCCATCATCAGTAATTTCAATATTTATAGTTGCGTCAGCTGTTTTAATCACATTTAATTGCAAGCTAGCAACGTTTTTAGTGTCTAGTTTTTGACTATGCTCCCAGCCATTTTTACATAAATTCCATAAAATTTGTGTTAAATGACGTTGGTCAAAGCTAACTATGGCTAAGTTTTTATTATCGCCCAGATTAAATGTGAGCTTGAACTGAGCTGGCTGTATTTTTTCAACCGCACAAAACTGCGCGCGAAAGTCAGATAAAAACTGACTTAATAAAATCTTTTCTTTTTGCGTGCGATCTCGTCTGTTAAGTTCTAATACATCTTTAATAATTTTGTCGATACGGCCAGTATTGTCCGTAATAATTTGCAACATGCGCGAATGAATTGCAGAAACTTCGTCTTCTTGTAATAATTGTGTAGCGTGACTAATAGCGCTTAGTGGGTTACGAATTTCATGCGCAATGTTTGCCGTAAGCCTACCTAATGCGGCCAATTTTGTTTGTTGTGCGGCAGATTGTATTTGGCCCCAATCTTGAATAAAAATTACTGCGCCCGAGCTTCGTAGCTGGTTGATTGGCATGAGTGTGAGCTTAAGCTCAAGGTTGCTAATCGATACAATGGAATTATGTGGCGCCTCTTGCCCTTTTAACCAATCACGAAACACCCGGCCAATTTCTGGCACGCTTTGCATGAGTGTAATTTTGTCATGGCTTTGCTTTGGCAATGATAATAATGCTGCCGCTCGCATGTTATGGTGGCGAATCATAAAATTTTGATCTACTACAATTACGCCATCTTGCATCTCTTGGGTGATGAGTGCATTTACTTGTGCTAAATTTTCAAGATCAACGCTACGGGCTGAGGCTAATGCCTCGCTTTGTTGCATTCGTTTGGCATAACTGAATGCAAGCCAAGCGGTTGCAAAGCAAGTAATACTTAGCATTACAGGTTGGGTATATGATGCAGCTGATAAGTCCCATTTGATGACTTGGTAACTTTGTTCAAGCAACAAGCCTATGGTAGCTACAGACGCATAAAAAAACGCTAAACGGCCTATACTGACTAAGCTAGCAGTCACAATAGTAATAATAAGCAAAAGGCCCAAACCACTTTGTATACCCCCTGCGGCATACATTAGTAATAAAATAAAGCAAATATCTAAAATGATTTGTAACGGGTGTAGTAATGGCAACACAGATTTAGTAAAGGTGTTGATAATCAAAACACCTACGCTAAAACTAGCATAGCCAAGTGCTAAGTTATAAAACAAACCTGAGTTCTCGACGTCCCACCAATAATCTTTATCTAAATACAAAAAAGAGAATAGCAACGCTAAACTTAAAATCAGCCTAAATAAATTCATAATATTACTAGCGCGAATTTGTAGCGGCAGTAAACTTTGTTCTACAAAATATTGTTGAGCGTAAAGCCTGACAAAGCTTTGTAGGGAGTTTAGGGTAACGTGTTTTAATTTCATTTGGGTGGCAGGTGTGCTTTGCTACAATAAAAATCGCCAGCAGCCATAAAGGCTTCTGATCGTGGCAAATGCACTGCACATTTTTCACACTTCACCATGAGTTCTAAGTCTTCGTTTTGAAGGTCTTGGTTATCGTTTTCTGGCTTGTTGTCGTCAGACTGAAGCATAATTCGCTTAAAAATCTGGAACACAAGCCAAACAAATAAGCCTAAAAAAATGAGTTTCCACATAACATAAACCTTAAAAATTAAAACAATGAATTAGATTGTAACGAAAGCTAAGCTTAGTACAAAATACAAAGCTGATATACTTGATACATTAAAACTAAAATCCGTACATTCAAGCATTAAAGTTTAAATACATCTTAAAGTTATTATTAATTCACTTGCATTATGGCCACCGCTAAAGAGCTTTCTGATTTTTTGCAGTCAGTAGAACGCCGCGCGTTTAAGCAAACCGTATACGCGGTTCATGATGATCACGCCGCGCTAGATATTGTGCAAGATGCCATGATGAAACTTGCAGAAAAGTATGGAAATAATCTCGTAACAGAGTTTCCAATGTTGTTTCAGCGCATTTTACAAAACACCATGCGCGACTTTTGGCGGCGACAAAAAGTACGTAATTTGTGGACTACTTTGCTATCATCATTTGGCGGTGGTAACGGTGAAGATGAACATGATCCAATAGAAACTATTGATGTGGAAGATGATAGCGATGAGCCTTCTGCTCAGCTAGAGCGTAACCAAACAATAAAGTTAATAGAACGCGCTTTAGAAAAGTTGCCAGGACGTCAACGAGAAGCCTTTGTGCTACGTTATTGGGAGGAGTTGGATGTTGCCCAAACAGCTGCAATGATGGGCTGTTCGCAAGGTAGCGTGAAAACACATTGTTCTCGCGCAGTACATGCGTTGGCAAAAGACTTGAAAAAACAAGGCTTAGAGAATATTGGCTTTGTCGTTTCTAAAAATTTAACGATGATTAGCGATAATGGTAGCTCGAATATATCGGAGGCGAGCGATGACAGTAAATAAAACTTCTTTGAAGACTAAAGCGACAGATAAAAGCATTGAATTTATAACTATAAACGCGGAGTCTGAAGTTCAAATAGCGCATCAAATTACTGAGGCGCTTAGCGAATGCGCGCAGCATTTAAATGCTACCCAATTAAAACGTTTAGCAAGTGCGCGAGCATCTGCAGTTGCCAAATTAAATGCGCAAAAAGCACAAAAAGTAGAAGTGAGTGGTAACGTTTTGCAGTGGTTAGGCAATGATGTAACTAGGCGTGCAGTTAAATATTTTGGTCAACACCGTGCAATTTCATCTGCTATGGTTGCTAGCTTAATAGTGTTCACTTTCATAGTTGTGCAACAAATTGATTTTTATGACAATTTAGATAATAGTGATGCGTTTTTGCTCGCCTCAGAATTGCCACCAGAAGCGTTTGCTGATAAAGGGTTTGATAAATGGTTAGATGCAAAAGCACATTACTAATGACCACGAGCATATGGTTTAAATTAGTTGTTGTCGCAAGTTTTGTTTTGTTTAATAGTACCGCTATTGCCAATGATACAAATGTAACTTGGGCTCAGCTTAATGAGCAACAGCGTAATGTGTTAAATCCTTTAGCATCAGAATGGGACACTTTACGCCCTTGGCAACGTGAGAAAATGCTTGATATTGCGCGTGATTACCCAAAAATGAGCCCAGAAAAACAGACTTTAGTGCAAAAAAGACTTAGTAATTGGAGTCGTATGACGCCTTACGAGCGCGAAAATGCAAGAAAAAAACACCAGCAATTTCAATCACTATCTACAGAAAAAAAAGCGGAACTGCGCAGAAAATGGGTAGAGTATCAAAAGTTATCTGAAAGTGAGCGTGCAAAGTTACGTGCAGAGTCGCCAGACAATTACACTGATGCTGATTTAGAGTAATTAAGTAATAGCTTAGTAGTTAAAGTATGCAAAAGAAAGCAGTGATTGATACAGCAGGTTTAGCTCAAGCCGCTAATTTAAATAAAAATAATCTAGCTAAACCTAGTTTATTTAAATTAGCGGCTTGTTTTGTTTATGACTTGCTAGTGGTGTTGTCTATTTGCTTGGTTAGCGGGGCAGTATTCATTTTGGTAATGGGCGATGCTACGCATGGACTTAAGCGTTACATATTGCAATTTTTCTTATGGCTAGTCGTGGGCGCTTATTTTATATGTTGCTGGCATAAATCTGGACAAACTTTAGCCATGCAAACATGGCAATTAAAAGTTGTTAATCAAAGCAATCAATTGCTTACATGGAAAATGTTAACCAAGAGATATGTGTTAGCAACACTAAGTGTAATCTTGTTTGGTTTAGGTTTCTTTTGGGCGCTTATAGACCGAGATAAACTATATTTGCACGATAGAATACTCGCTAGCAAAATTGTTTATATACCGCGTTAAACCTTCTTCAGTTGCGGTCAATTTGGCGCAGCATTACAAGTCCTGCCATCAAAAATAAAATAGTGGGCATAATTGCACTAAATAGTGGTGACCAGTCGTTTAATAAACCCAAATGGACAAACACCCGGTTTAATATTTGATAGAGAACGCCCAGTATAATGCCGATAAATATTTTGGTACTTGCGCCAGTTGCTCGCTGTTGAATAAAGCCAAATGGAAGCGCTAAAATTATCATGACCAAGCAAGCGAGCGGGTAAATCAATTTTGACCACAGGGCGACTTCATAACGTGTGGTTTTTTGTTTATTAATGCTTAAGTGGTGAATATACGAATATAAATTCCAAGCGGACATTTTTTCAGGCAAAACGAGTAGCACATTTAGAAGCTCTGGACGAATGAGTGAGCGCCAATTGGCCTCATTAAATTTTTGTACTTTTACTACATCGCCCTCAAATGAAGTTTGCGTAACTTCTTTTAAATCCCAATAATCATCCTTAAATTGGCCTTGCTTGGCGTTGCTAATGGTCCGCAATTTAAATCCATCGTCAAATTCATAAATATGGATATTCATTAGCGCAGCATCTGGCATCACTTCCTCTACATTTACAAAGCTATTACCGTCTTTTACCCAGAGACCAGATTTAAAATCTTGGGCAATGACAGACTCTGTGGCCTTGATGCGCATACGCTGCGCTACTTTTTCACTAAACGGCGTAATGAGCTCACCGATTAAAAAAGTAATTAGTGTAAAGACTA
>JBDNJL010000026.1:0-8711 GCA_041687795.1 Methylotenera sp.
GCTCCCTGTTTTTCTGACAGCATTACACGCCTGCCTATCGAATCTGATGGCACACGAATGTTAGAGTCATTTAGGCTTAGAAGTACGTATGGCGAGTGTTCAAATATTGCAGCAAGAACGACTATCAGCTTGTGATTAGCATAATCTACGAGGATGCTAGAGTCACTTACTCCATATTAAGCCTTATTTGAACTGATAATATCAGCTGGAAATTGATTGTCACCAGCCTCGAGGATGTTTACTTTGGGACCTTTATCTCGATAACAGCTCTGGGCAACTGCTGCGTAATATCCAGCAAACTGGAACTGGTGGCGCCACTTAAGCTGCAGATTAATACTTTCTAACCGCTGCTATGATTTAGCGACAGACTCTGCGTGAGCTTCAACATTAAATAGAGTTAGATACAATACAATTGCAAGAAAAATCTAAAGTAGATTTTACAGCTTTGATTAAATAAGTTGAGTTTTTTGGGGAGTATTTTTATTTAAACCACTAAATAATCAGCTGCAAGTAGTTCGCAACAACTTGCGAACGCAAAATTTAATAATGGTGTAGTTAAAATTGACTTGTTCAGAAGCGCTAAGGGATAGCCGCATAAGCAAGCATCATCTTGAATAATTAGACGGGAATGAACTAGAAAAAATAAATTACTGGAGGCGCGAGCCGGAGTCGAACCGGCCTAAACGGCTTTGCAGGCCGCGGCATAACCGCTTTGCTATCGCGCCATTTGAAGTGACTATAATCTAGTATATTTTAGCATTACGCTTTAAATACTTAACGGTTTTTTACAGACAGATTTTTACAGTTGCATCAGTTTAAACCAAAACGGCGAAAGCATGATTGCTTCCGCCGTTTTATGGCATTTTACTAAAAAGTATTTTATGCCAGATCAACTACAAGCTACCTAAAATATATTGGAGCGGGAAACGAGACTCGAACTCGCGACCTCAACCTTGGCAAGGTTGCGCTCTACCAGCTGAGCTATTCCCGCGTTAAGACAGGCGCCATTTTAGCGATTTTACAAGCGCTGTCAAGGTTAAATTAACCGTTAATGACAGATTTATTTAGCTTTTATTTTAGGCATCGCCGCCTTTAAGTAATAAGCCATTGATAGCAATGTTAAAAATGCCGCAAACACAATTAATGTCTGCCCAATCGTTTTTGTAGGAATTGCTTCACCGTAGAATGAAATATTGTCCCAATAAAGTAAAAATAAGATTGCAATCATTTGTGCGGCGGTTTTTACTTTACCTATCATCGCAACGCCGACACTACTGCTTTGCCCTTCGTTCGCCATCCACTCACGTAAAGCACTAATCGCGATTTCACGGCCTATAATAATCAGCGCGACCATTGCGCCCACGCGCTCAAACTCTACTAATACGATTAACGCCGCCGCCACCATGAGTTTATCTGCTACTGGGTCTAAAAACGCACCAAAAGCTGATGTTTGATTCCATCTACGCGCTAAATAACCATCAAGCCAGTCGGTAAAAGCCGCAATGCCAAAAATACTCGTGGCAATAAAATTAACCCAATGCGCAGGAATCGCACCCATATTTTCAGACATTCCAAACGTTTGCGGCGTTGTTGGTAAATAAAATACACATACAAATACGGGTATCAATAAAATTCTTAACCACGTAAGCATGGTTGGCACATTGCATTTCATTTAGTGCAGCTCTCCGTATATTTTTTCTGCCAAACTTGCGCTAATGCCTTCAACATTCGCAATTTCATCAATACTAGCACTTTTAACACCGTCTAATCCACCAAAGCGCGTGAGTAATGCTTTGCGACGCTTTGCACCAATACCTTCAATATCTTCTAAGCTAGAATGCATGCGTGCTTTTGCACGTTTTGCTCGATGTCCTGTAATGGCAAAACGATGAGCTTCATCACGAATTTGTTGTAGCAAATGCAGCCCTTTATTATCTTTTTCTAAGTTAATCATTTCACCTGTATCAGAAAAAATCATGGTTTCTAAACCAGGCTTACGGTCTTCACCTTTTGCTATACCAACTAATAAAATGTCTTCTAAACCAACCTCATGCATGACTTCAATCGCAACGCCTAGCTGCCCTTTACCGCCGTCAATAAACACCAAATCTGGTCGCTTGCCCTCACCCGCCGCGACTTTTTTATAGCGGCGAGTTAACGCATCGCGCATGGCGGCATAATCATCACCAGGCGTTATGCCTGTAATATTAAAACGCCTGTATTCACTATTTTGCATATCACCATGGTCAAACACCACACAGCTGGCCACCGTAGCTTCGCCCATCGTGTGGCTAATATCAAAACACTCAATACGCTCGGTGGCTTCGTTTAAATTAAGTGCTTCGCGCAACGCTACTAATTTAGCTGCTTGATTTGCTGAAGTCGCAGCACGTTGACCTAATGCCAATTCTGCATTGGTTTGCGCCATTTTAAGCCATACTTTTTTATCGCCAATGGCATTGGTGTTAATTTTTATTTTGCGCCCTGCTTGCTCGCTTAACACTTCTTCAATCACTGCAGTTTCAATCTTATTACTCGTAATAATCAACGGCGGCGTATTTTGCGCAACATAATGTTGCGCTAAAAAAGCTGCCATACTTGTTTCTAAAGTTTCGCCATCGGTGTTTTTTGGCATGTAGCTTCTGTCGCCTAAATGGCGACCGCCGCGTATCATCACCAAATTAATGCAATGCTGGCCTTGCAGTTCAGCGCAAGCGACCACATCAGCATCTGACACATTAAAGTCGCTGACAAACTGTTTAGCTTGCACTTGCCGAAGTGCTTGCATACGATTGCGAAAAACTACAGCCATTTCGTACTCTTGGTTTGCCGCTGCCATATTCATTTGGCTACCTAAAGCGTCAATCACCTCATTGGTTTTGCCTTGCAAAAATAATGCAGCTTGGTGCACGTCGTTACGATAATCACTTTCTGAAATAAATCCAACGCAAGGCGCAGTGCAACGGGCAATTTGGTGCTGCAAACATGGGCGACTACGATTAGCAAACACGGTGTTTTCGCAGGTACGTAACTTAAAAACTTTTTGTAATAATTGAATACTCTCACGTACCGCAACAGAGTTTGGGAATGGTCCAATATATTGATTGCCTTTACGCTGCACACCGCGGTGAAACGCCAAGCGTGAAAACGCATCATTAGTGAGTGCAATATAAGGATAAGACTTATCGTCGCGAAACAACACGTTATAACGCGGCATTAAACCTTTAATCATGTTATTTTCTAGCAGCAACGCCTCAGCTTCACTTCGCGTCACAGTGGTTTCTATATTGATAATATTACTCACCATCAGACGCGTGCGTGGGCTGGACAAGTTTTTATTAAAATAGCTAGAAACACGCTTTTTTAAATCTTTGGCTTTACCTACATAAATTACCTCTTCAGCCGCATTTATCATACGGTAAACGCCAGGTAGATTTGGTAGGTTTTTTAAGATGGGTTTTGGGTCAAACATGTCACTATTTTAACAGTGAAAGCTTTGAAAAAACGCAGTCTATTTTTGCGTTTGTAAAAACTTAACGCATATTTACAGACATATTTTTATTAGTGTTTTTATTGATTGCAAGTAAAAAAACCTCTCATCCTAAGCCATGGCTTAGATTTTCTGTAAAAGAACAACTTTGAAATATCGTTCGTATTGTTAAACTAAATTGTATTATTGCTAATAATTTAATCTTTAAAGAAATTTAGAATTACTCATCTAATAATATCCCAGCAATCGCCCAATCTTCATAAGCGACCTCTTCAAATGTGATGTAAGTGTAAGATTTTGGTTTGTGAGTAACTCGTTCTAAAGTTTCAGTGATTTCTTTAGCTATTTGCGCTTTTTGCTCGCGGGTAACTGCGCCAGCCAATTTGATGTTGACGTAAGGCATGCTAACTTTCCTTTGCTTGTTGGTTAGTGACTATGGTTGTGCTTAAGTGGTTGTTTTAACTTAATTGTGCGCCATATATCACGAATTAAATTCAACGTGAGTGTAGTTAATAATACTGAAATAAATATAGATAATATGGGGTCTATGGTCATCCAGCCAGTAAAGTAAATAACCACGCCAGCTGCAATTGCTGTCACTGAGCCTAGCAAATCACCCATTACATGCAAAAAAGCCGCACGATTATTCAAACTTTCTCCATGATGACTCGCTTGATGGTGTAATTGTTTAGCTACAATTACGTTTACAATTAAGCCAATCACGGCGATTACCATCAACTCAAAACCTTTAACCGCTTGTGGTTCTTTAAAGCGAATAATCGCTTCTACAATCACCCATGCAATTACTATTAGCATGGTAATTGCATTAATGATTGAAACACTAAGCTCTGCGTAAGTAACACCTGAAGCATGTTTTTTTGCGTTTGGCTTTCTTGCAACTACTGCGCCAAGCCATGCTAAGCCAAGTGCAGCCACATCTGAAAACATGTGACCAGCATCGCTTAACAGCGCGAGCGAGCCTGTCCAAAAACCACCAACTGTTTCTACAATGGCAAAGCCAAAAATAAGTAGAAATGGAATAATGTAATGGTGATGCGCCTCATCAAGCTTATGGTCATCGTGCTTATGGATTTCAGGGTATTGTTCTGGGGGAGATTGTGTGTGGTTTTCATTATTTTGCATACCCAAATGCTACCAAATTTTTGCGTAAAAATCTGCTTGAATTTAGAACGATTTAAAACAACACGTATAATGTCAACTTTTGAATTGAGCTTAAACCCTTGCTAAGTTACAGACACGCTTTTCACGCAGGCAATCATGCTGATGTTTTAAAACATTTCTTGTTAGCACAAGCGCTTGATTATACAAGGCAAAAAGATAAACCTTTTTGGTACATTGATACACATGCTGGCGCGGGTTTATATGCGCTAGATACAGGCTATGCAACGCAAAACGCAGAGTACGAAAACGGCATTAACAAGCTACTTGATGCGAAAAATTTACCACAGGCATTGCAAGATTATGTGTCCTTGATTCAACAGTTTAATCAGCAAACTGTATTTAATCAGAAAAATGTGCGGCTCTATCCAGGCTCGCCCGCAATTGCGCAACATTTTTTGCGTAGCGATGACAAAATGCGCTTATTTGAATTACACCCCAATGATCATAAACTATTGTCAGAAAATTTCACAAAGCAACCTTACAAAGTAAAAAACGGCCAAGTAAAAATTGATATGCAAGATGGGTTTGCCGGTTTAAAAGCAATTTTGCCACCTCCACCAAGACGCGCAGTGGTTTTAATTGACCCGCCGTATGAAAATAAACAAGACTACCAGTATGTAATATCTGCCTGTAAAAATGCGTTAAGTCGCTTTGCTACAGGCACGTATATGGTGTGGTATCCGCTTTTACAACGTCCAGAACCGGGTGAAATGGTAGATGCGCTCATTGGTTTGCATGTACCAAACTGGCTCAATGTTTCCATGACGATTGAAGCGCCATCGGCTGAAGGCTTTGGTATGTTTGGCAGCGGTATGTTTATTATTAATCCGCCTTGGCAATTACAAGCTACGCTGGCCGAATGCATGCCAGTGCTGACTGAATTATTGGCAATAGATAGTAGTGCTGACTTTTTACTCGAGGGTGAAGTTAGCTAAAAATAGGTCATTTTTATAAAGTTTGTAAGGCGTGTATTTTAAGTGTTTTGTCTTAACTAAATTTGACACCTTTAGCTGATAGAATACGGCGGCTTAATTTAATTTAAAGGTTTGATCATGCAAGATAAAAAGACAATTTCTAAGAGTCCATATAAAGCAAATAACATTATGTCTGATATTTTGTTCGGTAGCCGCTGGTTGCAGGTGCCCCTATATTTAGGTTTAATTGTTGCTCAAGCGGTGTATGTGTTCTTTTTTGGTGTAGAGCTTGTCCATCTAGTACAGCACACGACTACCATTAAAGAAGCAGATATCATGCTGATTGTATTAGGCTTAATTGACGTAGTGATGATTTCAAACTTGCTGATTATGGTAATTGTGGGCGGTTATGAAACCTTTGTTTCGCGTCTAAACTTAGCAGGTCATCCAGATGAACCTGATTGGTTGTCGCATGTAAATGCCAACTTATTAAAAGTAAAACTTGCCACGGCAATTATCGGTATTTCATCCATTCATTTGCTTAAAACTTTTATTAACGCAGAAAACTTAACCGAAAAAGTGTTGCTATGGCAAACCGTTATTCATATTACATTTGTGCTTTCTGCAGTGGCAATTGCGTATGTGGATAGGCTCATGGCGCATCCAGAAAAGCATTAGCAAATACACTCTTAATTTTAGAATACTTTTTTAACCTTATTCAGCTCGCCCTGTGCGGGCTGAATATCAAACGAATATACCGTAATAGTCCTTGCGTTTTCAGTTTCTACTGCCACGCGCCAATCGCCATATGCCACATTCTTTTTTACCGTGTAACCTCTGAATCCGTTATTTCGCCCACCTGACAAATTAAACCCTATGTTAGATGTAGTGACCCAGCCTGATTTTTTATCGTAATATTGCCAACGGTGATAAAGCTTGGTTTTAAGACCGGCGGGTGCAAATACCGATGAGACACAATATACGCCCTCACCCGAATTAATATAAATAGTGTTCGAACCTTGGCGCCAAAACATCCACCAAGGCGCACGATTTTGCTCCAAAACATATTGTCCATCGAATTTTAGTAAATTAGTACCCACTTGAATATCGCGCTTAACCAGCGGCACTGGAGGAATGACATCAAAAACATAGGCAAAAACAATGACTACCGCCACCGCATATGTAGGAATAATATTACCAAGATTAGGTGAAATGCTGCGTTTAAGAAAATATGTCACCACTACAGCTACAATAACGCTACTAAAAAACCAAAACGCATGCACACTTCCCACAAGGTATGGCATCACAAAGTTAAGCAATAAAATAGTGCAAAAACCAAATAATGTCCAAGTAAGGGTAAAGCGTTTATACGCAGATTCAAAAAACTCGTTTGCCACTAGCAGCGCGCCCAAACCTACCGACCAAGCAATTGCAGTCATATGAGATGAGCTTTTAAAATACAGAATAAATAGCGCGCAAAATAAACTACCAAACAAAAACTGTAGCAATAGATAAGGTATGCGAGTTTTCCAGCTTTCCTTTGGTTTATTATTTTGATTAGCGTCAGTTAATTGTTGTGCGTTAGTTTTTTTAGCTAACCACCAAATAATTGGAATTGTGCCAATCAAATAGCCAGAAAGTATCAATAAATCTAAAGCAGCAACGCCGCGACCTATGGTCAATGCATCCCAAATAAAACCTGCAAAAAATGCAATGGCTGGAAAGTATTGCCGCACTTGGGAAGTAAGCGCATGCATCAACATTTCACCTAAAAAGCACTACCTAGAATGTAACCAATAACGATACCCGATAACAGCGCGATTGTGAGCGAACGATAAGTAATCACATCTTTAGAATAACCGCGCTTAATCGCAATGTATGACACTAAATAACCAATGGCATTAAGTAGCCAAATAAACGACATGGTCAGCACTTTAACAATTAGCGGCCCTATAAAAGGCACTAAAGCAATCATGCCAAGCAACCACGCTACAACACCAGAACCAAACACTAATAACACACCTACACCAGCAGTGACTTTAGCAGGCAAGTGAAAATAATAAGCCAACGCACCACCAACAATAAGCACTAGCGATATTGGTAACATCAACTTCCAAGCCCCACGTTTAGGCGGCGCAAGTGTCGTTTCTGGCGTGAAAATTTTATCTGATTCTTTCATAATGAATACACTAGAAGTAAAGTTTAAAAGATTTTAGCACTTAAAAAAACTTAATGGTTTTGCTGTTTGACGAAAAAAACTTAACGGTTTTTTGCAAACACATTTTTACCATCATTAATTTATAGCTGAAAATATTGAATATTGAGATGATTTTGAAGTTAAATCTTATATCTACCGCGCCTGTGATGATACAAAAACTGGGGGATTTTTAGCTCGGGCTGTTTGAGCCAATCGTTCTTATTGGCTAGTTTCCGATTGCCGCCTGTTAAAACTGTGATGTGAGGAAATAAGCGGTAGTGGGTGGCCTTTTCTTTGGTTACTTTCTTTTGGCTAAACAAAAGAAAGTAACTCGCATGTCGCGCATACGACTTACAAGCGCTTTAGCGCTTAGAAAGTCGGAGTACCCTTGTGGTACGAGAGCGACAACTTACTTATTACTAACAATTCTAAATTAGGCCGTTAGTACCGTAACACCGAACCACGCTCCAGCAATAAAAAATCCGAGGCTAATAACAATACTAAAAATAGCTAACCACAACCAAAAAGTGTGAGGTTTACCTTTATAATTTGGGTTTCTTATTTCGTTAAAAAGCGTAAATTGTGTAAAGTAAGCAAACAAAAATGCGACCATGCTAATTGATAGCCCAGTAATAAAACATATAAGTGGGCAACCAATATTCTGAGCAATTTGAGCTTCGATTCTAACTTGACCCAAATATGCTAATAACGCAACAATTGCACCGCCATTAAGAAGTTGAAGCGCTTTTAAAGGCTCCGTGCCAAAGCCGATTAATGATTTATATGTTTCAAGTGCATGCTCTTCGTCGAAAGTCATTAATTCCCTTTTTAGTTTGAGTTACTCTTAAACAACCTCAGCAATCGGAATAATCTTCTTAGCCTTCGCCATGCTCTCAGAATAATCTGGCATTTGGTCAAAGTTTAAGTA
>JBDNJL010000131.1:0-4453 GCA_041687795.1 Methylotenera sp.
ATGTTTAAAGCATCACAACATTTATGCTGAATTTATGCAAAGTAAACATTCGGCATAAACTCAACGGTCTTTTACAGACACATTTTTTTAATGTTATTGAATTGATTTATGACCACATACTCATTACCGCTATTTCCATTAAATACCGTACTTTTTCCGCAAGGTGTGTTGCCGCTACGTATTTTTGAAGCACGCTATTTAGACATGGTGCGCGGCTGTTTGCGTCACAAAACACAGTTTGTGATTGTAGCGGTAACCGATGAAAACACCGTAAAAAATGATGGCATGCCGTTTGCTGATATAGGCACGGCTTGCAGCATTATGGATGTAGATGTCACTGAAATCGGCTTGATGAATATTCGCTGCATAGGTGAGAAAAAAGTACGTATTAAAACTGCAACGCAACAAGTAGATGGCTTATGGATAGCCGAACTTGAAGATATTGCGCTTGAGCCACTAATGGCGATTCCAGAAGATTTAACGCTGGCTCAAGAGTATTTGCAACAACTGATAGATTCGCTGATTAAACAAGACATTGAAGAAACTTACATGCCGCTTAGCAAACCATTTTTAATGGATGACTGTGGCTGGGTTGCAAACCGCTGGAGTGAAATTTTAAGCATGCCATTGATTCAAAAGCAACGCATGCTGGCGTTAGATAGCCCGCTTATTCGACTGGAATTAGTGCAAGATTTACTCAATTCTGAATTCACCAAACACTAAATTTCGCTGAAAGATAATCTATGTTTGTATAAAACGGCAAAAGCGATTTTGTTGCCGTCACGTTTCATGCAACTAAGCCTAGCTTTTAAATAAAGCTGATAAGTATTTAAATAAAACTTAACGGTTTTTTACAGGCACATTTTGTGATGCAAGCGATTACAAGCCGTTTTTAAGCTTGGCGAGTAATTCTACTTTGCGATCTGCAGACAATTGACTAAACGCAGATAAAAATACTGCATCATCATTTTGTGTTAAAGCTTGATTTGGCTGACTGCCTTCTTTTTCATTGACTACCAAATCACTGATCTCCGCTTGTGCAGTCACTCGCCCATTCGTCAAGGTAATATAGTTCTGCGCGAGTTCTTTAGCTTCATGTCTATCATGCGTTACATACAATATTGGCACTTGCGCCATTTGGCTTATGCTCGCAATATATGGCCTAATTTCCTGCTTCAAAGCCTCATCTAACGAGGATAGCGGTTCGTCCATCAGTAACATTTTTGGCTGGCTTGCTAGTACTCGCACTAAGGCAACGCGTTGCTTTTCACCGCCTGATAAATATTGAGGCGCGCGTTGTAATAAAGGCGCAATGCCTAATAAATCGATTGCATCGTCAGTTGAATATTTAAATGTATGGACTTTTGCACGCTTAGTTGCATAAGCAATATTTTGTGCCACCGTTAAATGTGGAAAAAGCCGCGCCTCTTGAAACATATATCCTACCGAGCGGGCATGTGCAGGCGCAAAATAAGCATCTTGTTGCCAATACTCACTTTCTACACGACAAAACCCTGTAGTGGCTCGCTCTAAGCCTGCTATTAGACGTAGTAGGCTAGTCTTTCCTGCACCAGAATGCCCTAACACCGCAGTAATACCACTAGGCGCAGTAAATGCTAGCTTTAGCTCAAACGAGGCCGAATAGCAGTGCTCAAAGCGACATTCAAACATGCAGAGTGACTGCTTTACGATTAAAGATATAAAGCGCCAATAAAATTAAAAACGAAAAAATCAATAAAAATAGCGCAAGCTCGTGCGCTTTGCCATATTCTAAAGCTTCAACATAGTCATAAATTTGCACCGAAACAACACGCGTATTGCCTGGAATATTTCCGCCCACCATCAACACCACGCCAAACTCTCCTAACGTGTGTGCAAAACCCAAAACAATTGCAGTCAAAAAACCAGGTTTTGCTATTGGCATGACGATCGTAAAAAAACGTGTCCATGGCCCCGCCTTTAAAGTTGCCGCTGCTTCTAGTAATTCCGTATCAACTAACTTAAACGCGGTTTGTAGAGGTTGCACGACAAATGGCAATGAATACAATATCGAAGCAATCACTAAACCAGTAAAAGTAAAAGCCAATGGCGCTAAACCTAACGAGTGAGTCAACTGACCCAAAATACCCGTAGGCCCCATCGCAACTAATAGATAAAACCCAAGTACCGTGGGTGGCAACACTAGCGGCAGCGCCACCATGGCCTCTAAAATAGGTCTAAATATAGATTGGCTCCGCGATAGCCACCACGCAATTGGTGTGGCTATCAGCAATAAAATGCATGTCACCACAAAAGCTAACTTTATAGAAAGCCATATCGCCTGATAACTACTATGCTCTAGCATTAATGATTAACTCGAATTGAATATACTTAAAGATTATAGCCGTAAGACTGAATCACAGCGCGCGCTTTAGCAGATTTTAAAAAAGTCAAAAATGTCTTTGCTGCCTCATTTTGTGCGCCTTTTTTAAGTAATAGTGCATCTTGTTTAATGGGTAGATGCAGTTCACTTGGCACCTGCCAATAAGAGCCTAATTCAATTTTACCGTTTTTGATGACTTGCGATAACGCTACAAAGCCAAGCTCGGCGTTACCTGTTTGCACAAATTGATAGGTCTGCGCGATATTTTCACCCATCACAATACGATTATCTACTTGTGCAGTAAGCCCTAAATTGGCGATTACTTTTTTCGCCGCTAAACCATAGGGCGCAAGCTTTGGATTAGCAATGGCAAGATGCTTATAGCGCTCACTACTTAATATTTGTGGCGAGCCGTCTATTAGCGCCGGGTTGTTTGACCATAATACCAAACGCCCAACCGCGTAAGTAAATTGAGAAGTGTTTACTGCAAGCTGATTATCCATCAATAACTGTGGCGTAGCTTCGTCTGCTGCAAGCAAAGCATCAAACGGCGCACCTTGCTTTATTTGTGCGTAAAATTTGCCAGTTGCGCCATATGTCGCTTGAATCCGATGCTGCGACTCTTGCTCAAACAGTGGCACCAACGCTTTCATAGGCGCACTAAAATTTGAAGCAACTGCAATAATCGCCTCTTCTGCATGGCTAATATTCACGGTGAAGCATAATTCAATAACCGCGACTAGCTTAAATACCAGATTGATTTTTTTAAACATATTAACTACTCTTTAAAATGGATTTACCAAGATTTTTGTATAGAAAAAATGTGAGTCGTCTTTTCGCACTGCCTCGCGTTGTTGTTTCAATCTGTTAGTTAAAGCGCCTGTTCTGAGAGTCAAAAATTGTTGTTTCTTTATTTACACCTAAACCAAAAGTCCAGATTCACATCTAGACTCTCTACATTTTTTAAAAACTGGCGTAACTTATAATCAAGTTTTCTCAATTGAAAAAACATACTTGGGTGGCTCGTTTTCAAGGAATATACCGTAACTTTTATACTCTACGTAATAGCTATTTGGCTAATTTTCTAGCCAATTAATTTGTAGTTCTGCATGTGTATTCACTAAAAATAAGTAGTTCAGCATCACTGACGAGTAAAAACATTTAGACATGATCACTTATTTCGTTATATTCAATTGGGAATAGCGAAAGATTAACGTATGGCTAAATTTAAGTCAAAAAATTATTACTTAGATGCTGCTCTAATGGCTTGTGACAAAAACAAGAAATCTGCTTGGCTTGCAACTTGAGATTTAGTGACCAATGCACGGTAGTGTTGCAAAACCGCCATGCCAAAAGGAGTTACAATCGCGCCACCGCCTTTCACGCCGCCCTGCACAGTTTCAACAACAGGTGAATGAAATGTTTGGTTCATCAAATCTACCAATTGCCATGCGCGGCGATAAGACATCTCCATGGATTTTGCGGCTGCAGAAATGGATTGATGCGCGATAATTGCGTCTAGCAAAACCGCCTTACCTGGGCCCATCGCAACTGTGCCATTCGTTGCTAAGCGTATACTGAGATAAGGAGAAGTCATATTATTTTGATTAGCGTTATTTGGATTTATGTACTTATAATCTAATGCATATTTATATATTATTGCAATACTTTAATGTGGCAAACTTTACACACACAAAATGTGTTCGTAAAAAAGCGTTAAGTATTTATAATTAAATGGCTTCGCCATTAAATCTAAATGATATACATACAAAAAAACGCTTAAACTTACCTTATTTAACTTGGTGTTTGGTTGACGTTTGGAGTCTAGCTAAAAGAAATTAATTAGAAATAACTAATTAATTAATCTCTTAATTTTGATTCTTTAATGGCAGCTTTATGCTTCAAGCACATACTTTTTGTCATAAAAAACTCGTAAACAAGCATCAACCACTGTTGGCGCTAGTTTAAAAATGACCATCTAACCACAGTTATGCTAGTCGAATTTTGACCAGGTAAATCCACGTATCCTGCTTTATTTATAAGCAGGAGTAAAAGAGGTGATTACCATGGTCATGTATGCCAAGATTCGTC
>JBDNJL010000027.1:0-5931 GCA_041687795.1 Methylotenera sp.
CGCGCAACAGGGCAAGTTGGCTCATCGCTCCAGGCAGAGTTAGCCTTTTATGCTACGGACGCCAGCTTTGATGCAATGAATACTTTGGCTGATGACCTTAAGTTTGTGATGATTACTTCAAGCGCAAAGGTTTACAAAGTAGCCAATGAGTCTGAGGCAAAAATCTTAGTAACACCTAGCGAGCATAAAAAATGTGACCGTTGCTGGCATTACCGTGCAGATGTAGGCGTTGATATTGCGCATCCTAGTATTTGCGGACGTTGTGTTAGTAATTTGTTTGGTAGTGGAGAGGTGCGTAAATATGCGTAACTCTAATATACTTAATTTAAGCACGCTTAAATTAGGGCAACTTCATTGGTTTGGTCTTAGCGCTGTGATTGTTGCCCTAGATCTTTACACTAAACATTTAATACAAAACGCTTTTCAATATGGCGAGCATTTAACCATCACCAGTTTTTTTGATTTAGTGCGCTATCACAATGAAGGCGCTGCTTTTAGTTTTTTGGCGGATGCTGGTGGCTGGCAAAA
Organism: Methylotenera sp.; assembly: GCA_041687795.1. Taxonomy (GTDB): domain Bacteria; phylum Pseudomonadota; class Gammaproteobacteria; order Burkholderiales; family Methylophilaceae; genus Methylotenera. The sequence continues at coordinate 529 of JBDNJL010000027.1, forward strand.
GCCATTTTTTAGTGGTGTTTCTATTGTTGCAATTATTGTGATTACTTATCTTATTCGTAAGCACCGAGCTGAGAAACTTTTTTGTTTAGGCTTAGCCTTAGTGTTAGGTGGCGCGATTGGTAATTTATATGACCGCATTACTTTAGGCTACGTAGTAGACTTTTTGTTTTTTCACTACAAAGCGCTTTATTGGCCAGCATTTAATGTGGCGGATAGTGCCATTTGTGTTGGTGTTGCATTGCTTTTGTTAGATAGTTTTAAACAGCCTAATAAATAACAAAGTTAAATTTACAAACCCATTATATTAACTTAACAGCAAGCCAAACCATATTGCGTAATATAACGTAAGCGGTTGCATTATTGGAGAATGTGGTGCCGGATTGGAAAAAGCTCATTGCGGGTAAAATCGCGCTCGCCAAAAAAGGCAATACTTCGGGCAAAGTAAATGCCAATCAGCGCATACCAGCTGGACAAACTGAAGTTAAAAATTTTCCGATTTTAGATTTAGGCATTCTGCCAGACATCAACAAAACCAGCTGGAAGCTACGCATTTACGGCTTGGTTGAAAATGAAATAAACCTAGACTGGGACGCTTTTCAAAATCTTCCGCAAACCACCAAAGTATCTGATTTTCACTGCGTAACGCGTTGGACACGTCTAGATATGGATTGGCTAGGCGTAAAAGCCCAAGATTTATTGATGATGGCTGGGCCGTTAGAAAATGCCAAATTTGTGACTTTGCATGGTTACGATGGCTACACCACAAATATTGATTTAGTGGCCTTGCTAGACGATGACGTAATCATCGCTCATTCTGTATTGGGCTATCCGCTTACCACTGCACATGGCGGCCCAGTGCGTATTGTTGTGCCAAAGAGATACGCGTGGAAAGGCGCAAAATGGTTAAAAGCCATTGAGCTTCATGAAGAAGATAGACTAGGTTTTTGGGAGTTGCGTGGTTATCACAATGACGCAGATCCCTTTAAAGAGCAGCGCTTTTCTGATAGTTAAAGTCACTTGGAGAATATCTTGGCTAAGGTTTTTAAAACAGATGCAGATTGGCAAGCCCAGCTTACGCCTTTGCAGTTTGAGGTAACGCGACATGCCGCAACAGAGCGAGCGGGTACGGGTGAATATGCTGACCATCATGAACACGGCATTTACACTTGCGTTTGCTGTCACACGCCTTTATTTGAATCTGATACTAAGTTTGATGCGGGTTGTGGTTGGCCTAGCTATTTCAAAGCCTTAAATCCTGAAAATGTACAAGAAAAAGTAGATGAGTCCTACGGTATGATTCGTACAGAAGTCATTTGTAACGTATGCGATGCACATCTCGGTCATGTATTTACTGATGGTCCGCCGCCTACTGGTTTACGCTATTGCATCAATTCGGCATCTCTAAAATTCGATCCTAATTAGATGCTTTTTTATCTAAAATTGCGTATAGTACAAAAATGTTCTTTAAGCGCCATAAATTAGCTTTTAGCAAAATTATCTTGTCGGTGATGGTGTTTGCATCGCTTGCGCCTACAGTTTCACACGCGCTTGCTTTGTTTACCGGTAATCAATCTTTCACGCAGCAAATTTGTACTAGTAACGGCACTATTAAACAAGCGCCAGTATTAGTCATTCAAGTTAAAACCACCATGGGGCAGCAGCTCTCTACCGAACTTATACTTCAACCTAATTTTACCAATCAAACCTCGCAAGAAAGTATAGAAAAGCATTTTGAACATTGTCCATTTTGCACCAATATGCATATGGAGGCAAAATTACCTAAAGCGCACGATTTAATCGTAGAAAAACTCGCGATTGAAGCGCAAAGAATCGCAGTAAACACAAAACTTAACGGTTTTTTTCAGACACATTTTCTCCCGCCAAGCCAAGCCCCACCTCAACTCTAAAATAATTAACTTTGCTTAGAGCGCGTCTTTTTTAGGCGCGCTGAAATTATTTTTAGAGGACATCATGAATAAAAAACTAACCGCATGCGTTTTAAGCGCATTGGCCTGTATGACGAGTAATGCATGTGCAGATCACGACATTACTTTGCATCAAGTAGACGTTATAGGTAAACGTCAGGTAGGCTCAATTACTCAGCCAGATATTGATATGGCACGCAGAGCAATCAATCACACCGCAGGTGGGGTGGGTATTGTAGACATGGCTTATGTAAAAGAAGGCAGAACTTCAAACTTTCAAGATACATTAGGGCTAGCAACTGGCGTGCTTGCACAATCACGCTTTGGTGCAGAAGAAACAAGACTCTCTATTCGTGGCTCAGGTGTGCAACGCACATTTCATGGGCGTGGTATTAAGTTAATGCAAGATGGTATTGCCGTAAACTTAGCCGATGGTAGTTTTGACTTTCCATCAATTGATCCAATGGCAACGAATTATATTGAAGTGTATCGCGGTGCTAACGCCTTGCAATATGGCGCATCTAATTTAGGTGGCGCTATTAATTTTATCTCACATACTGGCTACACAGCGCCAAAGTTTGAAGTGCGAACTGAAGGTGGAAGCTACGGCTACAATCGTCTAGGTATTTCAACGGGAGGTGTGATAGACAATTTAGATTATTTTGTCACTGCAAGTACTTACCAAACTAACAGCTTTAGGGATAACGCACAACAAAGCGCAGACCGCTTGACTGGTAATGTCGGTTATAAAATTAGCGATACTGCAGAAACACGTTTCTACTTTGGTTATGTGAATAATGACTCGCAACTATCTAGCCCCATAAGTAAAGCGCAGTTAAGAGATAATTCTAGGCAAGCTCGCATAGTGCCTGGCCAAGGGATTAATCAGCGCGATATCAATGTGTGGCGACTTGCCAATAAAACAACTTTAGTGTTTGATCAGACTAAATTAGAGTTGGGCGCTTTTTACTCTAACAAGAGTTTATTTCACCCAATTTTTGATTCGCCCTTTACTGATACAGTGGGTGTCATTGATCAAAATTCAGATGATTATGGACTGTCAGCACGAGTTTCGCATCAAGGTAAACTTTTAGGTTTAAAAAACGAGTTAATCGTTGGCGTTACCCCGACTTACGGAAGGACTGATGCAAAAAACTTTCGTAACGTAAACGCAAGACGCGGTGCATTAGTGAATGACTTTGATCAAAAAGCGACTAATCTTGAAATGTTTGCAGAAAATCGGCTTGGCATTACTGATCAACTTACTGCCGTTGCGGGTTTGCAATATGCTCACTCTAAACGTGATTCAAAAGATCAATTGATACGTGCGGCTACAGGTAATCAAAGTGTAAATGAAAGCTACTCCCAAGCTAGCCCAAAATTAGGTGTTTTGTATCAATTGCAGCCACAAGTTCAGCTATTTGCAAACGTTTCGCGAAGCTTTGAACCACCAAGCTTTGGCGAACTAAATAACAGAGTTGCCGCCACACTTAAAGCGCAAAGCGGCACTACTTTTGAAATTGGCACGCGTGGCAATACTAAAAATATTGATTGGGATGTCGCAGTATATTACGCAAATTTAAAAGACGAACTGTTACAGGTTGCCCCAGCTAGTTCACCGCTTATATCGCAAACAGTGAATGCCGATAAAAGTATTCATCGCGGCCTAGAGTTCGGTTTAACTGCCCGCTTGCCAATGAATTTAGAGTTGCGTAACAGTCTGTTAATTAATGACTTTAAATTAGATGGTGATGCAACATTTGCTAACAATCGATTGCCTGGCATACAACGATCATTAATGCGTTCAGAGCTACTATATCGTGGTAATCAATTACTCAATGGCTTCTATTTTGGCCCAACCATTGAATGGTCACCACAACGATATAATGTAGATTTTGCAGAAACCTTGTACGCGGACAGCTACTTTTTATGGGGCTTAAAAGCAGGCCAAAAAGTGAACGAGCATTGGTCATGGTTTTTAGAAGGGCGTAATTTAGCTAATCAAAAATATGCGGCTACCACCAGCGTAGTGAGAAATCAAAATGGCGCTGATGGTAATTTCTTCTTGCCAGGCGATGGAAGAACGGCCTATATGGGTGTTACTTGGGCATACTAGTATTAGTTTAAAGTTGGCCATCAGGTGTTGCTGCAAGCGCACCTGATGGAAGCAAAAAGAAGTTTTCAAAAAAATATTTACAAAAGGATGTTTAAGTGAAGTTATTTTTTCTTTTATGGATAATTATTTTGTCTGCAATACAGACGGTTTACGCCCACGAAGGCCATGTTATGCCTAGCGACTTGGCGATTACTACAATATTTGATAAAGCGGGCTACTTGTGGCGAGTGCAAGTTAAAGAAGACTTTGTTGAGGTGTCATCAAGCAAAGACTTGGGTAAAACTTTTTCTAAGCCTGTAAGGGCGAGTCAGGCACCGCAAAATATTAGGCCAATGGGTGAGGTAAGACCTAAGATTGCGGTTGGCTCAACAGGTGAGATTTACGTGACTTGGATGCAAAACTTAAAAGCACGTTTTTCTTCACACATATGGTTTGCACGCTCAATAGATGCGGGTAAAAGCTTTGAAGCGCCCTATATCGTGCATCAAAACCGCGCAGAAGTTGGTCACGCTTTTGAAGAGCTAAAAGTGGCGCCCAATGGCGATGTGACAGTAATTTGGCTAGATGCGCGCGACTTAGTGGCTGCAAAGACGCAAGGCAAAGCGCATCGAGGTAGCTCCATTTATTATGCGGTATCAACTAATGCTGGCAAAAGTTTTGCAATTGAAAAAAAATTAGCGGATTCAAGTTGTGAGTGTTGCCGCATTGCAACTGCAACCAAATCAGATGGCACTGTAGTTGCACTTTGGCGACATGTATTTGAAGGCAACGAGCGCGACCATATGATAGCTGAAGTACCGTACGGCAACGCTAAAGCCGAGGTGCATCGCGCTACGTTTGGCCATTGGGAGATTGATGGTTGCCCGCATCATGGCGCTGCCCTTGCGGCTGGTGGTGATGGTAAAGATTGGTGGGGTTATCATATGGCGTATTATGATGGCAGTGATAAAATCAAGGCTGGGTCAGGACTTTATTACAGCCGAATGGATGGGGCGGCGTGGGCATCATCAGTACCTAAAAAATTTGGTAACAGTAAAAACCAAGCAGGGCACCCGGCGATTTTAAGTGTGGGTGAAAAAGTATGGTTAGTATGGCGCGAAACTGAAGCTAAAAATAATTCAATAATAGGAATGTTTTCAGACGATAGCGGTAAAAATTGGAGCGATGCAAAAATGCTATCTACCACTTCAGAAAAAGCGGACTATCCGCAGTTATTAACAAACCCTAACGATAGTCAAGTGTATTTATTATGGAATATTGCCAAAGAAGGTTTGCGAGTATTAAATTTGGAAGACTTGTTTTAATTGAATATGAAATTATAAAAAATGTGTCTGTAAAAAACCGTTAAGTATTTTAATTCCA
>JBDNJL010000132.1:0-4483 GCA_041687795.1 Methylotenera sp.
AACTCATTTTTTCTAAAATTCGGCTGCGGTAGGTACTCACCGTTTTAATGCTAATGTTTAATTCATTGGCAATTTCTGTGGGGCTCAGGCCGCCTGCGAGTTTAAAAAAAACCTGGAACTCGCGATCAGATAGCCCTTCGTGTAATAGTTTATCGCTGGGGTGACTTAATTGCTCGCTCAATAGCTCTGCAAGTTCGGCAGAAATATAACGCTTGCCATTGGCAATGGTTCTAATGGCTTTGATAATTTCATCCGCATCTGCGTCTTTAGACAAGTAACCTTTGCAGCCACTACGTATTAAATTGAGCGCATATTGTTGCTCTGAGTAGCCGCTTAAAATTAGCACAGGCAAATCTGGTGCAATATGTTTTAAATCATGCAAGGTATCTACACCGTTTTTGTCTGGCATTGAAATATCCAGCACTATAATATCGTAGCCACTATTATTTTTAAGGCTCTCGCGCACTAGTTTGAGCGCCTCAACACCAGAAGATGCCTCGCCAGTAACGGTTAATCCTGTTTCTAAGCTAATGAGGTTTTTTAGCCCTTGACGCACAATACTGTGGTCATCTACCAACAAAATGTTTTTCATGGTTTAACTCTACACTAACTTTATGGTTCTGACATTTTTAAGATAAAGCTCAACTGTTTTATGCTTTAAAGACGAAAGCTAAACTGTTTTACCTTTGAAATAAAAAACTTAACCGTTTTTTACAGGCACATTTTAATAAAGCGAAAAAAACTATTTATTCGCTTCATCAGAAATGTCGGCCGTGCCGTCTAGGCCATACCTAAATGCTTGCCAATCGTTTTCAATTTGCACCATAGTTTGGTTAAATAAAGGCTCTTTCTTCCAAGAGTTTCGAATGCAACCATAAATACTAACTGCAATTAATAAAGGTAAAATCATAGTTATTCCTAAAATAGTATCACGGTAAGGGCTGTTCCAAGCAATTGCAAAAATCCACATAATTGCGGTTAGCCCAGCAAGTGCGGCTGTTAATAGCATCAGCATTAAACCTAATAAACTTTTGGCTATACGGGAAATCTCATCATGAAAATTTTTCTTGTATAAGGCCGCGCGGTGTTCGGCTAATATGGCCATTTTTTCCTTAACGTCAGTAAGTTCCTGCTTGGAATCATTTTCATAATGATCCTTGGCTTGAGTTATATACTTGCGTACAAGATAAACTGCGAGTATTTTAAGTCCAGCTTGCCACATGAGAATTATCCTTGTTTAATAGACCCGTATTAAATTATTATGTTAGTAACTAAGCGATATAGTTCTTAAAGTAGCCAGCACTCAATACTTTGAAACCTTTAAGTCACCCAAGTAACCAGCTACTTTGCATAAAATTTATTTATGAGATTTGCCTCCTAAAATGTAACCAATTAGCACGCCAGCCCCAACTGCAACTGCCAAACTTACTATTGGCTGCTCACGAACTACTTTTTCCGTTTGTGCTTTGCTAGTTTCAACAGCGTGAGTAACTTCATCTTGAATTACATTTTTCCACTCATAAGCTTTATCAGAAACTTTATTTTTCAAATTCATTAAATCTGATTGAATTGCTGATGCATCGTAGTGGTGAGTGTTCTTGGCAATTAAAGCTTTCAGGCTATCAATTAAGTCAAGCGCATCTTGCTTGGTTTCACGACCTTTATCTTGAATTCTGTTACCAAGATTATCAGCGGATTGTTTGACATCTTTTGATAAATCGCTCAAATTTTCTTTAGTGCTTTCAACAAGCTGTGATGCGTTTTCTTTTGCCTCAGCTTTTAAATCAGATGTGTTTTTAGTGCTAAACATAGTGCGCTCCTTGGGGTAGTAGGTGAAAAAATTAAGTTAAATATTAAAATATCGATTAACCTTTTCTACCCAATATGTATGAAATAACGGTAATAATTAAAAATACAAAAAACAATATTTTGGCAATTTCGGTCGCGCCTGAGGCAATACCGCCAAAACCAAGTACGGCTGCAATAATTGCAATTACAAAAAAGACAACCGTGTAATGTAGCATTTGAGTTCCTTTCTTAAGCTAAAATTGAGGATTAATTAAATTTCTATTGCACAAATAACAATCTACTTAAATACCAAATTTACAGTCAGCAGAAAATTGCTGAAATTCTTGTAAGAAAGCGCTTACGTAAATGTTTACAGGCTGCGCTAGCTTAAAAAACGAGGCTAAAACCGAATACTGTAGCGGCTACTACTAGCAATGCTAAAATAATAAAAACGAAGAAAAATATTTTGGCAATTTTAGATGCGCCAGATTCAACATTTTTAAAACCCAACATACCGGCGATAACTGCGATAACAAAAAATACGAGTGCGTAATAAAGCATTTCAGTTCCTTTTAAAATTTTTTGAATAACTGATTGTTTACATTGCGATAATTACCATGTAAATTCACAATTATGATTTTAAGTATGCAAATATTTTAGTTCAGCAGCTAATATCTGATTTTTTTGTAAGAAATCGCTTACTCTACAAAGGCTGAATGTCATGAAGAATACAATATTAAAAAAAGCTGAATTTTTCTACGCTCTTTTTTTAAATACATGCGTAAAATTTATTACCATATTAGGCGGCCGCACCATTGCAATGTTAGTCATAGCGCTACTAGTGACGATTTTTTCTGTCATCGTGATTGACCAATGGATTAACTCTATTACCCAAGAAAATATAGAGATTATCAATTTAAAAGCAAGCGTTTTAAATTTGCACAAATTAAAAGCTAATTTATATAAAGCTGAAAGCGCACAGCGTGGCTATTTACTTACTGGACGAAATGTTTTTGTGTTCCCCTTTAATAAATCGTTAGAAGATGCACGCATTAATACGGAGGTTATTGAAGAAAATTTATTAAGCGCTTCAGATTTAGATGGCCAAAATAAGAAACTAGATTGGCTGAAAAAAATTTCAGCTGGTTTAGAAGCTAAATCGCTTGAAATGAACATGTCTATACAACTTATCGCGATAGGTAAATCTGAAGAAGCTATGGTTGTGATGAATATGGATCAAGGCATGCATGAAATGACGAAAATCATGAATTACAGCGATACGCTAGCTGATATTCTAAATGCACAAATGAGAAAAAAATTTGACGCGAGAGAAAAAACAATTCTAAACGCGCGCTTAACTTTATTAACAGGCGCGCTAATTATAATTTTTTTAATGGTATTGGTCATTAAACAGTTGCTTGCAGAAATTGTAATAAAAAACGAGTTGCAATTAAGGCTCGGCAAAGAAAATGAAAATTACGAACTGAAAACGCAGCAACAAACTAAGTTATTGCGAAGTTTAGCTTTAGACTACCAAGCCGATGCAGAACGTGATAGACAAAAACTGTCGCGCGAACTACACGATGAATTAGGTTCTATTTTTACTGCCACTAAAATGGACATTGCTTGGACTATGAAAAAGATCAAAGCAACAAGTCCAGAAGATGTTGTACAAGAAATTACCGATAAACTTAAAAAAACTAGTCGCTACGTTGACCAAGGTATTCAATATCAACGCCATATTGTGCAAGAGTTGCACCCTGCAATGCTATCTACGTTTGGATTTTGGCCAGCGCTTACTTCATTAATAGAAGATGCAGCAGAACGCAATCAGTGGGCGCTTACGCTAAACTTACCTGATCATGACGTCAAGTTAAATGAGACTATTAGCTTAATTGCTTACCGCGTTGTGCAAGAAACGCTAAATAACGCGAATAAATATGCCAATGCAACGGCTATTTCTGTGCATATGATTACCGATGAAAAATACTTAAAGCTTGAAATAGAAGATAACGGCGTAGGTGCAGATATAAACGCACTAGACAACAACACGCGTGGTTTATCAGGCATGCGTCATCGTGTATTAGCTATCGGCGGACACTTTGAGATTTTAAGCGAACTAGGTCACGGTTTATTAACGCGTGCGCTCATTCCGTTAGATGTAGCTTTAATATAAGTGCACTCGCTACGTTGCAAACACATCAAATATCCGCAGTAATATTTTAAATATAGTTTTCAAAAATGCCTGTAGGTTGAGGCTTACAACATAATCAGACTAAGTGTGACTGTAATCACTTAAGCCTATTGATAAGATGACTTCGCTGTAAATCAAGATGCTCTTAGAAATGTTAAGCGCCACTGGTTTTACAATTTCACTTAAAAATATTTAACGAAAAAAACGGAGCTTATTATGAACACTTTAAAAACTACAACTGTGGTCATCGCCTTGGCGTTTGGCGCCACAAGTTTTGCTGCAATTTCGGCAGACGACACCTCAATGATCGATAATCAACAACCGTTAGAAGCTGAATTTGTAAAACTAGATACTAAAGTTGACGGATCACTAACGCTTGATGAAGCTTCTAAAGATAAATTATTCACAAAACAACATTTCTCTAACGCAGATGTTGATAAGAACGGCACGTTGAGCCAAGATGAATATGCAAACTATAAATCTGCAGACCAACAAAAAAAA
>JBDNJL010000133.1:0-3766 GCA_041687795.1 Methylotenera sp.
AGTCAGTTTTTGCGGTGCAGTAATACTCGCCTCTTTTTGTAATGTTGTTAAATTAGTTTTAAGCGTTGCACCATGGTTAGCAAAATTAATTAAGCCGTTTTGGTGGGCATGTTTAGGCTTAGCAATATCAATGCCTACCAAAGTAGCTAACACTGCATTCACCGCCGCTACTTGGTGGGGTAAATCTCGTTCAAATTGAAAACCTGCCATGCCTATTATTTCCTTATTCTTTTTAATTCATCACTCTTTTTAATATGCCAATCCATTTAGTTCGTCACTCTTTACTGCGTTGCTAAATCCATTGTCTTTAATCATAAGTTGCTTAATTACGACTATCGCCGTAATAACAAAATTGGGTTAAAAACGAATATCTAAAATCAACTCTATACCCTTACGATTGTTGTATTGCTTAATCGCGTCTGTCATTTCGCGCTGAGTTTTGCTTGTCAGAGCATAACCAAACACCACCAAACGTTTAGGGGTAAAGCTCAGATCATCATCTATTTTTGTTAAAAGCGCTGTAATGCTGGCTAGCGTTAAGTTGGTGTGCATAAAATATAGCAACCGCCCTCCCTCACCTACTTGAGTGGCGGTGTAGCCTGCTAAATCTAGTGATGTTGGGTTTTGTGTTAGCGGCACGCCGTCTTGTAGCGTCCATGTAGTCAGCAAGCTTTGTAAATCTTGCTCGTTTAAGTGGCTCGCATCAAACAGATTAAGGTTGGGTGTTAATGCATCGGGTGCATCTAAATAACCATCAAACACTGGCACGGTTTCAAATATTTTAAAGCCAACATCGCCAGTAAATAATGGATATTCTGCTTTAATTTTAGCGGCGGCGCGGCTAATGCGTTCACGCGTAATGTCAAAAATAGTGGCGTAGCCTGCTTTAAAAGCTTCTGATTTTTCATCAGTTTTTTCGGGGAGTTGAACACAAATAAATTGGCGGTTACTATTATCTTCTGCGTTGAGTTGCATGACTGCGTGGGCGGTGGTGCCAGAGCCTGCGAAAAAGTCTAAAATAACATCGCATTTATTGGTTGATAATTTAAGACATCTGTCCAGTAACTTTAATGGCTTTTTACCCTTTGGAAAATCAACTCCACCTTCTTTATTTAAGTTTATTGTGCTTATATCAGTCCAAAAATCACATATATACTCATCCACATGGTCTACGAGAAATAGCATTTGCTTTCCTTCCCACCAAATATACTCTATGCCTTGTTTAGATTTTACTTGAGCCGCTTTAGTCTGAAAATTCAAATTTTCTAAGGATGGATTGTTTGTTCTGTAAACTACTCTTTCTGCGTTATTTAATTGAAAGCTTTTCACTAAATCCTCATCAACTTCTTTTCCTTGAGCTGTTAAATAGTCTGAAATACTGGTAATTACCCATTCATTGACAGGATCATTAAAATTTTCAATGACTTTACTATAATATTTTAAGTAGCTATCTAGTTTTTCACCTTGAGAGTCTTTTTTTATTTTTATCGGGTTTAGTTTAATAAACTCAGACTTTTTATAAAGCAAAATTGATTCTTTTATTTTTGGTAATCTCTTGTTTACATGCGACATTTTTACACCAGAAGTTTCTGACATTTTTACTGAAATTAAGTTAACAAAATTCTCCTCCCCAAACACCTCATCACACAGTAATTTCAACTGTGCTTGCTCGTTGTCATCAATGCTGATGAATATCACGCCATCATCCCGCAATAACTCGCGGGCAATGTAAAGCCGTGGGTACATAAAGGTGAGCCATGCGCTGTGGCTGTTAGATTTGCTGGTGGTAAAGTCTAAAATGCGCTTAGCTTCAATATCATCTATACCCGCCAAACTACTTAATTCTTCTATGGTAAATTTTCGGTCGTCTGCATACACAAACCCATCGCTACCTGTATTGTAAGGCGGGTCTATGTAGATCATTTTCACTTGTTCGTGGTAGGCGTTGACCAAGTGCTTGAGCACTTCTAGATTATCGCCTTTAATCAGCAGGTTTTGGCTGTTGGCGTTTTGCGGTGCGTTGTTGTGTGTGGCATCCGCTTGCAGTAAAGTACGTACGTTTTGATTGGCTAATAGCCTAGCGTAAGATTTGCCTAGCCAATTAAGGCTGTAACCTTCACTAGCTAGCCCCCCGCTTCCTGTGTAATCTCTTGCAATTTAGCTACTATAAAGCTACCAGAGGCATCGAAACAATTGGGGAAGTGTTTTTTTAGCAAAGCAAGTTGCTTGCTATTGCTAGTGATATTAGCGTTTTGTTGCAAAATCTCTTTCATTTTTAGAGCCTTTTTACCGTTAATCCTACTTTAGCAATACTAAACAATTTATGTAGTACTGCCAAATTAATTTAGCTAGATAAACCTTAACCACTTTAATCTTTAAAGATAAAAACTTAACCACTTTTCATAGGCACATTTGCATTATGTTAGATGTCGCAGTGCAAATTCTAAGCATCCACAAAATTAAGGTAAAATAACGTTTTATTAAATCTAGCTATTCAATAGCTACATTTAGAAATTATGCGAAAGTTTTGCCTATGTCACTTACCTCTGCGCCACTCACCACACTTAACGCGCTATCGCCTTTAGATGGTCGCTATCAAACAAAACTTGATGCACTTCGTCCATACTTTAGCGAATATGCTCTCATTAAACACCGTGCTTGGGTAGAAGTAGAATGGTTAAAAGCGCTTTCAGCAGAGCCAAAATTGGCAGAAATTGCTGCGTTTAGCGCAGAGACTATTCAAGAGTTAGATGATGCAATGACGCACTTTAGTGAAGCCGATGCACTGCAAGTGAAAGCTATTGAAGCGGGCACTAACCACGATGTTAAAGCTCTTGAATATTGGCTAAAAGAAAAGTTTGAGGGTAACCCACAAATTAAAAAAGCCAGTGAATTTATTCACTTTGCCTGCACCAGTGAAGATATTAATAATTTATCACACGGCTTAATGTTAAAAACCGCACGCGATGCGGTTATGTTGCCATTTTTAAATACTGTGATTTCGCGTTTAACAGACCTAAGTCACGAGCTTGCCAGCACACCGATGCTCTCTCGCACGCATGGTCAAACAGCCTCACCAACTACAGTGGGTAAAGAATTTGCTAACGTGGTGTACCGTTTACAACGCCAAAAAGTGCAGCTACAAAATAATGAAATTTTAGGCAAAATAAATGGTGCGGTTGGTAACTTTAACGCGCATTTATCTGCTTACCCAACTTTTGATTGGGAAAACTTTGCTAAAAAGTTTGTTGAGTCTTTGGGGCTGGTTTATAACCCAATGACCATACAAATTGAGCCGCACGATTACATGGCTGAGCTTTACGATACATTAGCGCGCATCAACACGATTTTGATTGATACAAACCGTGATATTTGGGGCTATATTTCGGTGGGTTACTTTAAACAAAAAGTAAAAGCCGGCGAAATTGGTTCCTCTACTATGCCACACAAAGTGAACCCAATTGACTTTGAAAACTCAGAAGGTAATCTTGGTTTAGCCAACGCCGTACTTCGCCACATGGCAGAAAAATTGCCAATTTCGCGTTGGCAACGTGATCTTACAGATTCAACAGTATTACGTAATATGGGTGTTGCGTTTGGTTACACGCTATTAGGTTATGACTCTTGCCTACGTGGCTTAAATAAACTAGAAGCAAACTTTGAAAAGCTGGCTGCTGATTTAGATAATAGCTGGGAAGTATTAGCTGAACCGATTCAAACCGTGATGCGTCGTTACGGCATTGAAAACCCGTATGAGCAATTAAAA
>JBDNJL010000028.1:0-48232 GCA_041687795.1 Methylotenera sp.
GCGCGTGTTTATTGATAAGCAAAACCCTGCAGATTTAAAAGACAGCGTGAATATTGATGACTGTGTGTTGGTAAGTAATCAATTAGGCAATTTATTAGCGGTTGAACATGAAATTGATTATGACCGTTTAGAAGTTTCATCACCTGGCATGGACCGCGTGATGAAAAAGGAGGCGGATTTTGTGCGCTTTATTGGCGAGCGAGCAACAGTAAAATTACGTGTGCCAATCATTGAAATGCAAGGTGAAAAACAAGTCACCAAAAAGAATTTTTTAGGGATTTTACGCGGCGTGGAGGGTAGCGAATTGCACTTAGATTGTGATGGCGTTATTTACAAAATAGCGCTGAGCAATATAGATAAGTCGCGCTTAAACCCTGAGTTTTGATTAATAAGTGGTTTGGCGCATTATTTTAAAAATGTGCCTATAAAAAATGGTTAAGTTCTTTATATTTAAGAGCTTGAAAGCATCAAATCAGAATGCGCATTATATTAAATTACATAGTTATTAAAAATCTGCAATTTTTAGTCGGAGAAATAGTATGAGTCGTGAAATTTTATTATTGGTAGACGCCTTAGCGCATGAAAAAAACGTTGGTAAAGAAGTGATTTTTATCGCGTTAGAGCTTGCTTTGGCTTCGGCCACCAAGAAAAAACATCATGATGATGATGCTGATGTGCGCGTGGCGATTGACCGCGAAACTGGTGCTTATGAAACTTTTAGACGTTGGCAGTATGTGGAATATGACTTACTAGAAAACTCAGCATTTCAAATTGATGAAGAAAGTGACCACGCTAAAGGCTTAAATATCGGTGAGTACTTCGAAGAACCACTTGATAGCATCGAATTTGGCCGTATTGGTGCTCAAGCGGCCAAACAAGTCATTTTGCAAAAGGTGCGTGAAGCGGAACGCGAGCAAATTTTGGAAGACTTTTTAGCGCGTGATGAAAAGTTGGTGACAGGCGTGATTAAGCGCATGGAAAAAGGCAATGCGATTATTGAAGTAGGTCGTATTGAGTCTCTATTACCGCGTGAGCAAATGATTCCAAAAGAAAACCTGCGTGTGGGTGACCGTGTGCGTGCTTTTCTTTCACGCGTGGAACGCGGTGGCCGTGGACCGCAATTGATTTTATCAAGAATTACACCTGATTTTTTAGTGCGCTTATTTGAATTAGAAGTGCCAGAAATTGAAGAAGGTTTGCTGGAGATACGTGCAGCGGCACGCGACCCTGGTTTGCGTTCAAAAATCGCGGTTAAAAGTAATGATCAAAGGATAGATCCAGTAGGTACTTGCGTAGGTATGCGTGGTTCACGCGTGCAAGCTGTGACTGGCGAATTGGCGGGCGAGCGAGTAGATATTGTGTTGTGGAGTATGGAGCCAGCGCAATTTGTGATTAACGCCATGTCTCCTGCTGAAGTTTCAAGCATTGTGATGGACGAAGATGCACACAGTATGGACGTTGTAGTGGACGAAGAGCAGTTAGCTTTAGCGATTGGTCGTAACGGACAAAACGTTCGTTTAGCATCAGAGTTGACAGGTTGGACGTTGAATATTTTAACCATTGACGAAGCGGCAAAGAAAAACCAAGAAGAGTTTGCAAATGTTACGCAACTCTTTATGGAAAAATTAGACGTAGATGAAGAAGTGGCGGAAATTTTAGTGCAAGAAGGCTTTAGCTCATTAGAAGAAATTGCTTATGTACCACTTGCTGAAATGAATGAAATTGAAGCGTTTGACGAAGATACCGTTGAAGAGCTTCGCAAACGTGCGCGCGCTGCTTTATTAACTGAGGCAATTGCTAAAGAAGAAAAAGTAGAAGAAGCATCAGAAGACTTGCTTTCAATGGACGGCATGGACGATGCTACAGCACACTTGCTAGCCTCAAAGGGCGTTGCAAAAATGGATGATTTAGCAGAGTTGGCAGTGGATGAGTTGGTTGAATTAACTGGCATGGATGCAGAGCGTGCTAAAACTTTAATTATGACTGCACGTGCGCCTTGGTTTGCATAAATTCAGCCTTAAAAAACAAGGCAATGTGCAAGCGAGCACAATAAAGTAAGTAATAAGCTAGGTATTTAGCCTAGAAAAAAGAATACTGGAGTAACAAGATGGCACAAACTACTGTTGAACAATTTGCTGGCGAATTAAAGCTGCCAACTTTATTGTTGTTAGAGCAGCTAAAAAGCGCAGGTGTTGATAAAAGCAAAGCTGAAGACCAGTTGAGTGAGGCTGATAAAACAGCATTGCTAGATCATTTGCGTAAAGAGCATGGCACTGAAGCGCCTAAAAACAAAATTACGCTCACGCGCAAATCTAACACTGAAATTAGA
Organism: Methylotenera sp.; assembly: GCA_041687795.1. Lineage (GTDB taxonomy): Bacteria > Pseudomonadota > Gammaproteobacteria > Burkholderiales > Methylophilaceae > Methylotenera. Next base: position 2,330 of record JBDNJL010000028.1, read on the forward strand.
AAAACTGATAACTCAGGCAAGGCCCGTACTATTCAAGTGGAAGTGCGTAAAAAACGTACTTTAATGCGCCAAGAAGAGTCTGCAGATGCCGAAACATCAATGCCAGAAACTGTTGATCTAAATGATATGGTTGCAACAAATGTTGAAGCCGCAGTGATGCCAGCTGAAGTGATTGAAGTAGCGGCAACCCAAGCTGAAGTGGCGCCAGAGCCATCAGTCGAGGTGGTTACAACACCAGTTGAGTCTTTAAAAGCTGAAGCTTCGCCAGTTGTTGAAATTGCAAAAGAAGAAAAAAAACTAGCAGATCCTGTAAAAACAACCATTAGTCGTAAAGATTTATTAGGCGCAGATGAGATTGCACTTCGCGAAAAAGAGGCGTCACGCCATAGCAAATTAGCTGATATGCAAGCTGAAGACGTGCGTAAAAAACAAGAGCTTGCGCAACGTCGTTTAGACGACGAGGCAAAAAAACTTGCAGATGCCGAAGTTGCAAAAGCAAAAGTCGCAAAACTTTCAGAAGGCACATTACACAAGCCGGTTGCTAAAGAAGGCGCGGCAAAACCAGCGACAAAAGATGCTAAAAAAGGCAAAGGTAATAACAAAGAGTGGACAGACGCTGAGAATAAAAAGCGTGGCTTAAAAACGCGCGGTGCAGTGACAACGGCACAAGGTTGGCGCGCACCCAAAGGCAAGCACAAATCACATCACGATGACGATCAGCAGCACGCATTTAGCGCACCAACAGAAGCGATTGTATATGAAGTGCTAGTGCCAGAAACCATTACAGTGGGCGATTTGGCGCACAAAATGTCAGTTAAATCATCAGAAGTAATTAAAACGCTGATGGGCATGGGCATGATGGTAACTATTAACCAAGTGTTAGACCAAGAAACTGCAATTATTATTGTAGAAGAAATGGGCCACAAAGCTGAAGCAGCAGCGCCAAACGATCCAGATGCTTTCTTAGAAGAGGCAGAACATGCTGAAGCCGTTTTAGAAGCTAGGCCCCCAGTTGTCACTGTAATGGGCCACGTTGACCATGGTAAAACTTCGTTGTTAGATTATATTCGTCGTAGCCGCGTAGCATCAGGCGAGGCGGGCGGTATTACGCAACACATTGGTGCGTATCACGTAGAAACACCGCGTGGCATGGTAACGTTTTTAGATACACCAGGGCATGAAGCGTTTACGGCTATGCGCGCGCGTGGTGCAAAAGCAACCGACGTGGTAATTTTAGTTGTGTCCGCAGATGATGGCGTGATGCCGCAAACAATTGAAGCGATTCACCATGCAAAAGCAGCTGGTGTGCCAATTGTTGTAGCGATTAACAAAATTGACAAACCAGATGCGGCACCTGAGCGCGTGAAATTAGAATTGGTAGCGCAAGAAGTTGTGCCTGAAGATTTTGGTGGCGAAGTTATGTTTCGTGAAGTGTCTGCCAAAACTGGTAAAGGGATTGATGAATTATTAGAAGCAGTGTTACTACAAGCTGAAATTTTAGAATTACAAGCGCCTAAAAATACCCCAGCTAAAGGCTTGGTGATTGAAGGCCGTATTGATAAAGGTCGTGGTGTTGTGGCTACGATTATTGTCCAGTCTGGCACTTTAAAACGTGGAGATATGATTCTTGCAGGTTCTACTTTTGGTAAAGTGCGTGCCATGTTAGATGAATCTGGTAAAGAAATTAAAGAAGCTGGGCCATCGATTCCAGTTGAGATTTTAGGTTTATCAGACGTGCCAAGTGCTGGTGAAGAAATCATTGTATTAAACGACGAACGTAAAGCGCGTGAAGTGGCATTGTTCCGCCAAGGTAAATTCCGCGATGTGAAACTAGCGAAGCAACAAGCGGCTAAGTTTGAAAACATGTTAGAGCAAATGACCGATGGATCAGCGCAAATTCTAGGTTTAATCATTAAATCGGATGTACAAGGTTCTTACGAAGCACTTGCTGGCTCACTGCAAAAACTTTCTACGAGCGAAGTGAAAGTGAATATTATTCACTCTGGTGTAGGTGCAATTAGCGAGTCTGATGTGAATTTAGCTGCCGCTTCGAAAGCAGTATTAATTGGCTTTAATGTGCGTGCCGATACTGGCGCACGTAAATTAATTGATAGCATGAGCGTGGATGTGCGTTATTACAATATTATTTACGAAGCAGTGGACGAGATCAAAGCGGCTTTAGGTGGCATGCTACCGCCAGAGCAAAGAGAAAGTATGATTGGCACAGTTGAAGTGCGTGAAGTGTTCCGTATTTCTAAAGTAGGCGCGATTGCTGGTTGCTATGTGCAAGACGGTATGATTAAACGTAACTCAAAAGTGCGCGTATTGCGTAATAATGTCATTGTGCATACTGGCGAGCTAGATTCACTCAAACGCTTTAAAGATGATGTAAAAGAAGTGAAAAATAATTTTGAGTGCGGTCTATCATTGAAATCTTACAATGATATTGAAGTGGGAGATATTTTGGAAGTGTATGAAATGGTTGAAATAGCGCGTACTTTATAAACACGTATTTCGTACCATAAGCACTCCGATTTGCTAAGTACAAAAATACTTGCAAAGTCGTATGTCACAATGCGTCGTTGCAAATGTAAAAATAATCGCTCATAAAGCCAAAGTATGCCGCGCTCAATTTTTACTTTTGCTCCTAGCCTTGTTTAGAAATCTGCATTTATTGGAATAATTAATGGCAAAAGAATTTTCAAGAAGTCATCGCGTTGCAGAGCAAATGCGCCGAGAGCTGGCAGATTTACTAATGTTTGAGGTAAAAGACCCGCGTGTAAAAATGGTCACGGTGACTGAGGTTGAAGTCACAGGTGACATGGCGCACGCCAAGATTTTTTATAGCGCAAAAGCGGGTACTGAAGAATTGCAACAAGGTTTAGAAAAATCAGCTGGTTTTTTACGTACACAATTGGCAAAACGTATGTTGTTGCGCACTGTCCCTCAGCTCCATTTTGTCTATGATGCTTCAATAGATAACGGCATGAAAATGGCGCAATTGATTGATGCAGCGCTCGCTGATACACCATCACAAAAAGACTAATCCCGTTGCAGATGCGACGCATAAAACGCCCAGTTCACGGCGTGTTGCTATTAGATAAGCCAATCGGCTTTTCATCCAACCAAGCACTACAAAAAGCCAAAGGTATGCTGCAAGCAGCTAAAGCTGGGCATACTGGAACGCTAGATCCGCTTGCTACTGGCTTATTACCGCTATGTTTTGGCGAAGCGACCAAGTTTGCGCATTTTTTAACAGAAGCAGATAAAACCTACATCGCAACTATTAAATTAGGCATTACCACCACTACTGGCGATGCAGAAGGCGAATACTTAACGGTTATTGACAGACACATTTTAGAGGCAGAGTTTATTACTGCATGTAAGCCGTTCGTTGGCGAAATTAGCCAAACTCCACCTATGTATTCTGCCTTAAAGCATGAAGGTAAACCGCTATATGAATATGCCAGAGCTGGCATAGAGATTGAACGTAAAGCGAGAAATGTGCATATTTACAATATTGAACAAAATGCGTTTGCAGATAATGTAGCGATTATTACAGTCAGATGCAGCAAAGGAACGTACATTCGAACGCTAGCAGAAGATATTGGTAATTGGATAGGTTGCGGCGCACATTTAATCGGTTTGCGTAGAACTGTAACGGCTAATTATGCGGTTGAAAACGCACTGACTTTAGCCCAGTTTGAAACACTTTCGCCAGAAGCACGTATTGAGGCGCTCTTACCTACAGATACTGCAGTGCTTTATTTGCCGTCAGTAACCATGGATGAAGATAGCGCTTTTTATTTACAACGAGGTCAATCCGTGTGGCAAAGCGGTGTGATTCCCATAGGTTTGTTACGCCTTTATAATCAAAACAAATTGTTTTTAGGTTTGGGTGAATTAAGCTCAGATGGTAAAATTGCACCAAAAAGACTGATTGTAAATTCATGAAGCGTGCAAAAGCTCCAAAGTAAAAAACTCTTGATAAATCATAGTTTTACCTATAAGATGCGCAACTCGTTGTAGATGAATACTTTTGCGGTGCTTGTGTTTCATGTTGAGCATATGTGAAGCTGCGCTAGTATTGGCGAATTATATTTAAGGAAAAAACATGGCAACAACCGCTGCAGATCGTGCAAAAATAGTTGGGGAATACCAACAAGCAACCAATGATACTGGTAGTCCTGAAGTGCAAGTAGCGCTTATAACTAGCCGTATTGCTTACTTAACAGAGCATTTCAAATCAAACAAAAAAGATCACCATTCACGTCGCGGTCTATTGGCAATGGTTAGTCAACGTCGTAAGTTGTTAGATTATCTAAAACGCAAAAATGCAGACCGTTACCAAACATTAATTGCTCGTTTAGGTTTACGTAAGTAATTGTGCATCACTAGTTTAAGTATTTATTCACGAAACTTTTATTCGCAAATTTTGTGATATGTTTTGTGAATGAAATCGAAAGCCGATAACGCTGTGCATGCAGTATTGTCGGCTTTTTGTTGTAATAGATTTTTAAGTTAGCTTTATCAATGTTTAAAAGTTAATACTGAAAATTCATATTGTGGTTTGTTATTGGGTTGTGAATAACGGACATTAAAAGAGAAAAGGGTAAAAAATGTTTAATAAAGTTAGTAAAAGTATTCAATTTGGTGCGCATACGCTCACACTTGAAACAGGTGAAATCTCACGTCAAGCTGATGCTGCTGTGATGGTGAGCTATGGTGATACTGTCGTGTTGGTTGCTGTTACGAGTAAATCAGAAGTAAAAGCAGGCCAAGATTTCTTTCCACTAACAGTGGATTACATGGAAAAAACATACGCTGCGGGTAAAATTCCAGGTGGTTTTTTCAAACGAGAAGGCCGTCCTTCAGAAAAAGAAACACTCACAAGCCGATTAATCGACCGTCCATTACGCCCATTATTCCCAGAGGCTTTCTACAATGAGGTTCAGGTCGTGGCAACTGTATTGTCATCAGATCCTGAAATTGATGCAGATATCCCAGCGATTATTGGTGCTTCTGCTGCCATGTCACTCTCTGGCATTCCGTTTTTTGGCCCACTAGGTGCTGCGCGTGTCGGTTATATTAACGGCGAATACGTACTAAATCCAACTAAAACACAGTTAGAAGAAACTGAATTAGATTTGGTTGTTGCTGCCACTGAAACTGCCGTAATGATGGTGGAATCTGAAGCGAAAGAGTTATCAGAAGAAGTGATGCTGGGCGCGGTTGTTTATGGTCACGAGCAAATGCAAGCAGTCATTAAAATAATTGCAGAATTAGCCGCTGAAGCGGGTAAAGATGCTTGGGATTGGGTAGCGCCAGAACCAGATACTGGATTGATTGAAAAAGTAGCTGGTTTAGCTGCTACAGATATTAATGCCGCATTCCAAATTAAAGCCAAAGGCGCGCGCTCAGCTAAATTGGCAGAAATTACCAGTCGCGTATTGGGCGAGTTGATTACTGAAGAAACGTCAACATCAGATGCTAACAAAATTAAAAATGAAATTTTTAATTTAGAAGCTAAAACAGTGCGTAGCCAAATTTTAAATGGCGAGCCACGTATTGATGGCCGTGACACACGCACAGTGCGCCCAATTAGCATTCGTACAGGCGTATTGCCGCGCACCCACGGGTCTGCGTTGTTCACCCGCGGTGAAACCCAAGCTTTGGTGGTTGCAACGCTAGGTACAGGCCGTGATGAGCAAGTAATTGATGCGCTACAAGGTGAGTTTAAAGACCGCTTTATGTTGCATTACAACATGCCTCCATACGCTACTGGTGAAACAGGCCGTGTGGGTACACCAAAGCGCCGCGAAATCGGCCATGGCCGTTTAGCAAAACGCTCATTAATTGCCGCTTTGCCAGACCAAGCAGATTTTGACTACACGATGCGTGTAGTGTCTGAAATTACTGAATCTAACGGTTCAAGCTCAATGGCATCTGTTTGTGGTGGTTGTCTAGCGTTGATGGATGCAGGCGTGCCAATGAAATCACTTGTGGCTGGTATCGCAATGGGCTTGATTAAAGAAGGTAACCGCGTTGCGGTATTAACGGATATTTTGGGTGATGAAGATCACCTAGGTGATATGGACTTTAAAGTAGCGGGTACAGTAAATGGCATTACTGCGCTACAAATGGATATTAAAATTACCGGTATTACCTCACAAATTATGCAAGTTGCTTTAGCACAAGCTAAAGAGGGCCGTGCGCATATTTTAGGTATTATGAAAACTGCAATGAGCAACGCAAATACTGAAATGTCAGTGTTTGCACCACGCATTATTGTGATGAAAATTAATCCTGAAAAAATCCGTGATGTGATTGGTAAAGGCGGCGCAGTGATTCGTGCGTTAACTGAAGAAACAGGCACCAGCATTGATATTACTGAAGACGGTACTGTCAAAATTGCATGTACAAGTTCAGAGCAAGGCGCTGAGGCACAACGTCGTATTGCTGAAATTACTGCTGAAGTTGAAATCGGTAATGTTTACGAAGGTACTGTGCTTAAATTGCTTGATTTTGGTGCGATTGTGTCGCTAATTCCTGGTAAAGATGGTTTATTACACATTTCACAAATTGCACACCAACGTGTTAATGCTGTGAGTGATTTCTTAAAAGAAGGTGATGTGGTAAAAGTTAAAGTGGTTGAAGCTGATGAAAAAGGTCGTGTACGTTTAAGCATGAAAGCTTTAATTGATGCACCAGTGACAGAGCCAAAATCAGACACTGAGGCTGACGAATAAGAAGTTTTTATAAGTTCGTAAAGGTAAGTTTCCGCCATTAAAAAGCCCGCAAAAGCGGGCTTTTTAATGGCTATTTTAAATGAGTCAAAATGTGTCTGAAAAAACCGTTAAGTTTATTTCACTTAAAATCAAAACGCATAAATTTTAAATGAAAATTACTTAGCGACTTGTTTCTCACGCATTTCATCTAGTGTTTTACAATCAATACATAAAGTTGCAGTTGGGCGCGCTTCAAGGCGTTTTAGACCAATTTCTATACCACAACCTTCACAGTAACCGTATTCAGCCGCATCAATATTACGTAAAGTCTCGTCAATTTTTTTAATCAATTTACGCTCACGATCGCGGTTACGCAGCTCTAATGCCATATCAGATTCTTGGCTAGCCCTGTCGTTTGGGTCCGCGAACATGGTGACTTCATCTTGCATGGTATGCACAGTACGGTCGATATCGTTGCTTAGGTCAGATTTCCAATTGTTTAAAATTTGACGAAAATGCTTAAGCTGATTTTTGCTCATGTACTCTTCGTCAGCTTTAGGCTGATACGGAGTAAAATGTTTAGTGATGACCTCGGCCATAATAAAATCCTAAAATAAAGTATGACGCTAAAATAAGCACTCAAAAGGTGCTTAGTTTTTAATATAAATTTATGCGGCTAAATATAATTTGAAAGCGTAATTTGTAAATTACGCGCGTGAGTGTACACTGATTAAAGGTTTGATGCAAAAACCTAACCTTAATCTAAATTTCACTCATTTCTAAGCTTAATAAAGTATTTTCCATTAAGGTTGCAACCGTCATTGGACCAACGCCGCCAGGTACAGGTGTAATCCAGCCAGCGTTTGCTTTTGCTGCATTAAAATCAACATCCCCAGCAATTGTTCCATTGTTTAAGCGGTTAATGCCAATATCTACTACAATTGCGCCTGGTTTAATCCATTCGCCTTTAATAAGTCCAGCTTTGCCAGCCGCCGCAACGACTAAGTCTGCTTTGGCTATTGCCCCTGCCAAGTCTTTAGTATGCCGATGGCAACTGGTGACAGTGCATCCTGCTAAAAGTAATTCTAACGCCATTGGACGACCTACATGGTTTGAAACGCCTACCACAACTGCATCTAAGCCCATTAAGTCGATGCCAGTAGCCTGCAGCATTTTAATCACGCCAAACGGTGTGCAAGAGCGTAAAGTCGGCTGGCGAACCGCCAAGCGACCAATGTTGTAGGGGTGAAAGCCATCTACATCTTTATTCGGATTAATTTTCTCAATAACGAGCTCATCTTTAATATGCACTGGCAAAGGCGCCTGCACTAAAATGCCATCAATCGTGTCATCTTGGTTCAACGTTTCAATTAATGCCAGTAATTCAGCTTCAGTGATACCTGAGGGTAAGTTATGCGTCACCGAGCGAATGCCTACTTTTTCACAAGCTAGGTGTTTATTACGCACATAAATTCTAGAGGCAGGGTCTGCGCCCACTAAAATTACTGCAAGCCCAGGCGCGCGTTTGTTGCTTTGTAAGCGCGTATTAATACGCGCCTTAATGTCGTTAAGTAAACTTTCAGCAATGGCTTTACCATCAATTATTTGAGCGGTCATTTTTGCGAGTTAAACTTTTTATACGTGAATTAATAAAATAGTAGAGGATTTTAACATATTAGAATTGACCTACTGCTCGGTTTCCAGTATATTTCTGCGCTTCGGCGTGTAGCGTAGCCTGGTAGCGCGCCTGCTTTGGGAGCAGGATGTCGGGAGTTCGAATCTCTCCACGCCGACCAAATTGTTTAAGTTGTAATTTAGCGTTTTAGTTAAGTAACAAGTTAAAGTTTAGTCAGCCCGAAAGCTTTATATTTCTAATTATTTAATTCGAAATATTTAGTGATGTAACCACAATCTGCCCGTAGCTCAACCGGATAGAGCACCAGCCTTCTAAGCTGGGGGTTACAGGTTCGATTCCTGTCGGGCAGGCCATGTATTAGTTTAAAAGTCTCTATGGTGGCTGTAGCTCAGTTGGTAGAGTCCAGGATTGTGATTCCTGTTGTCGTGGGTTCGAGCCCCATCAGCCACCCCATTATTCCCATACTTTAAAATATCTTCGTTAATTACTATTTAGGTAATTTTCTTCATCATTAGCAGTTCAAAAAAATTGATTACTATAGCCTTTACAGTTATAGTCATACTGGTTTATGTGGTCTTAGCTAAAGGTAATGTTGATGGTAGCACTGCGTCCTGCACTAATGATTGTTGATGATGATCCTTTAATCTCGGATACTCTGCATTTTATGCTCAGTAAATACTTTGAGGTTTGTGTGGCTGAATCACATGCGCAGCTTAAAAGTTTACTTAGGCAATTGGATGCACCACCTGCTCTAGCCATTGTTGATTTAGGTTTACCGCCCAACCCACATAGCCCAGAAGAGGGCTTTAAAGTAATTGCTGAATTGCTGGCGCACTCACCAACGATTAAAATTCACGTACTTTCTGGTCAAAGTGATGATGTAAATGTCAAACGCGCACTTACTTTAGGTGCAGTAGATTTTATTCCCAAGCCGTGCGATGTCAATAAACTTAAAGACGTTTTGCTTAATGCACTAAAAGTGCAAAATGTAGAGCTAAACGAGGTAAAGCTTGAGCAAGAGCACGCTGGTTTATTAGGTCAAAGCCTACCAATACAGACCTTGCGTATGCAAATTATGCAATTCGCAGACTCGCCGTTTCCTGTGTTGATTGAAGGTGAATCTGGAAGCGGCAAAGAGCTAGTGGCAGGTAGTTTTCATTATTCAAGTAAGCGCATGTTGCATCCTTATTTATCAGTCAATTGTGCGGCAATCTCTCCCCTATTAGCGGAATCCATACTATTTGGGCATACCAAGGGCGCCTTTACTGGTGCTTCAGCAGCACATAGTGGCTATTTTGAAGATGCAGCTGAGGGTACGCTTTTCTTAGATGAGATTGGCGAATTACCAATTGATTTACAGGCAAAGTTATTACGTGTACTCGAAAATGGTGAATACCAGCGAATAGGAGAAACACAAACGCGTATTAGTCGTGCGCGCATAGTGGCAGCAACTAACCGAGATTTACGCGCAGAAGTGCGCGCTGGCAATTTTAGATCAGATCTATATCATCGTTTAAGTGTATTTGCCGTCAAAGTTCCGCCACTACGCAATTTAGGTGATGACAAACATTTGCTAAGAGCACATTTCATTGATTTTTATGCCAACCAAATAGGTCAAAAACCTTTTACTTTAGACTCAAGTGCAGAAGCGCGCTGGTTGGATTATCATTTCCCAGGAAACGTGCGAGAGCTTAGGAATATTGTGATTCGGCTGATTGCAAAATATCCAGGTAAAACTTTAAAAGCGCAAGAATTGGTAGCTGAGTTTGATTTAACAATGGCAGAACCTGAAACACACTCACTAAACATTAACAATGCTGAGAGCATGGCGGCAGAGGCGCAGCGGCATTTAAAGCGTCAAGCGAACGTGAGTTTAGATACTGTGTTAAAAATTTGGGAGCGTGCGTATATTGATGCAGCAATGAAGATGACGCATGGTAATTTAAGCCAAGCTGCTAAGCTTTTGAATGTAAATCGTACGACTATGTATAGTCGCATGAGCACCCAAGAAAACGCGCAAGAACATAACTAGTCTTATATTTAAATCACGCTTGCCCATTTAATTTTAAAGGCAAAATTTGTATTATCCTCACTTTGGCTTAAAAGAGCCGCCATTTAAAATTACCCCGAACACGGATTTTTTCTTTTCGGGCGGGAATCGTGGCGCAGTGCTTGATGCCCTGGTATATGCTATTACCAATGGTGAAGGTATTATTAAAGTAGTAGGTGAGGTTGGTAGCGGCAAAACCATGCTTTGCCGCATGCTACAAACTATTTTACCTGCAAAAATTGAAAGTATTTACCTCGCTAATCCAAGCGTAGCCCCAGAAGACGTATTGCATGCAATTGCTTTTGAATTGCAGCTTAAACTCCCCAAAAATGCCGATAGATTAAAGGTTATGCAGATTTTGCAGACGCATTTATTAAGCCGCCATGCAGAAGGTCGACAAGTAGTGATTTTTGTTGAAGAAGCGCAGGGTATGCCGCTTGCCACTTTGGAAGAAATTAGGTTGCTGTCTAACTTAGAAACTAAGCAAGACAAGCTGTTGCAAATTGTGTTGTTCGGGCAACCGGAACTTGATGATAATTTAAATCAAACGCAAATCCGTCAGCTACGAGAGCGTATAACGCACAGCTTTCATCTAGGCCCGATGCAAACAAAAGACATAGGTGAGTATTTAATTTTTCGCCTACGTGCTGCGGGTTATAGTGGGCCGCATTTGTTTTCAGAGTCTGCAATTAAAAAAATATCTGAAGCGGCCGAGGGACTAGTACGTAGAGTCAATATTTTGGCAGATAAGGCTTTACTAGCCGCTTTTGCAGAAAACGTATACTTGGTTACGCCAAAGCAGGTAAAGGCAGCAATTCAAGATAGTGAGTTCGGCAAAAAAAATAAAAAACGTAGTTCATCCAATTTTCTGGATGCGATATTCCTTACATTGTTGTTATTGCTGGTAGTTGTTGCTTTGCTTTATGTTGGTAAGATATTCGAGTCGCAAAAGACTAGGCAAATCAAAGATGGTAAAATTGCCGTTGCAAGTGCACTGCAAGAAGAAAGTAGCCAAGCGAAGATTGCGCCAAAAAAACCACCAGTAAAAATGACAGATCAGGCGCCAGCTCAAATGCCTATTAACCCTTCGACACAAGTGCTTGCAGTCCCAGCTTCTGTTCCGATTGCACAAGAACCTGTAACAGCCCCAATCCAACAGCAAGCCAAACTACCAGCTAAGCCAGCAGTGTTGCCAGACCCAGCATTTACGCTATTAAATAAGCGCTTGGAAATAACCAAAAGCTGGCTTTTTAGTGAGCCATCTACAACGGTAACCTTGCAAATTAAAGCACTAAGAGATAGCGCTACATTGAATTTGGAAGTGACTGACTTAAGCCAAAAGCTTGATGTGGAACAATTGTACTTGTACCGTAAAGAAAAAAACGCGGTGACCTACACTATTATTTTATACGGCACGTTTAAAAACAAATCAGACGCACTAGAGGCTTTAGCTGCGATGCCAAAAGATATTAAAGATAATCAGCCATATATACGCACTGTAGGTAGCATCAATAAAGAGTTGCAATAATGCAACTTAGTTAGCAATTAGCTCTGACAATAAACCTGATACACGAAAAAAATGCTGTAACTGCTTGTTATAATTGCTTTTCATATGAAATCTAGGTTATTATTTAAAAACTGTTTAAAGATGTAAGTTTAGTGGTTTTTATAAGGTAGATGAACTGTGGCAAATAATAAACAAATGTTACTGCTGTTCTTGCTGGCTACTGTTGCCTGCATTACTTCCTGTTCGCATCAATCAAAAGTGAAGCCATCAAATGGCCATATAGATGGCGCCAATAACTCAAATCCACAAACCTCTAAAAAAAGTGCCTATAAAAAACCGTTAAGTAATCCGCTGATAACTCCGTCAGACGTTGCGCCCAGTGCTTTCGGCATCCCCAAACCTGTTACAAATAGTGTTTACTTGCCCCCGCCAAAAGCTAAAGCTAAAGAGCCTGTCTATAGCATTGTGGTATACGACACTCCCGTAAAAGAGGTGCTTTTTGCCATTGCGCGCGATAGTAAACTCAACGTAGATATTCATCCATCTATTCAAGGTCGTGTGACTTTGAATGCAGTGGATCAAACCTTACCCGCAATTTTAGAACGTTTATCTAAACAGGTAGATTTAACCTACAACATTCATAACAATGTACTGTCTATTGCGCCCGATCAGCCAGTGTTGCGCACCTATAAAGTAGATTATGTGAATATCAATCGTGACACGGTAGGATTTATTGGGGCTGCTGCAGAAATTGCAGGTATTGGTCAAGGCGCCCCAACTGGCGTAGGTGGTGCAGGTCAAGCGCCAGGTGGCGCAGGTGCAGGAGGTGGTGCAGGAGGGGCTCAGGGCCAAGGAAGAAGTAATAGCTCTCGAACCGCTGTCAATAGTGAAGGTAAAAACCACCTATGGGAATCATTGATTCAAAATATTAAAGACTTGTTAGCAGAAACTGACAAAGAAGTAATCGTTACCCGTTTTGGTGGCCTTGAAAGTAATGAAAGTGGACAGCCTAATCAAGCCGCTACAGAGCTCAGAAGAGAGCAGCAATCTGAATATAAAACATTATTTGCAGCCAATGTAATTGCCAACCCAGAAACAGGCGTTATCAGCGTCCGCGCCACTAATAAACAGCATCAAAAAGTGCAAGAGTTTATTGATAGAGTGATGAATAGTGCAAAAAAACAGGTACTAATCGAAGCAACGATTGTTGAGGTAGCGCTAAGCGATAGCTTCCAAGCTGGAATTGATTGGTCTAGGCTAGGTAACACAGCTAGTAGCAATGGTTTTAATTTTAGACAAAGTTTAAACTCCCAAACTGGATTACCAACCACCGTTGGCACTGATTCGAGTCCAGGTTTAATCGCCGCTTATTTAAACCCCGTGAGTAGAATAGGTAATATTGCTGCTTCCATAAGTTTACTCCAGCAATTTGGTGATATTAAAGTATTATCCAGCCCAAAGCTGATGGTGCTTAATAATCAAACAGCTGTTTTAAAAGTAGTGAGAAACTTTGTTTACTTTACTATTCAGTCTCAAATATCTCAAGGTAATATTGCTGGTGGCGGTAATTTACAAGCGACTACGGCTTCACCTCAAACAGTACCAATAGGTGTAGTGATGAGTGTCACTCCCCAAATTAATGATTTAAGCTCAGTTAATTTGAATGTTAGGCCAACTATCTCCCGACTTTTTGGTAATGGTAAACCAGACCCAACAAATCCGGCCAATATTATTCCCGAGGTAGAAGTTAGAGAGATGGAGTCAATTCTTCAAATTAGCAGTGGAAATACGGCTGTACTAGGTGGATTAATGCAAGACGAAATACAGCGAAACTCTGATAGAGTGCCAGGGCTATCTAATCTGCCAGGCGTTGGCAGAGCATTTAGGGGCAGAGATGAAGTGAGTCGCAAAACTGAGCTGGTTATTTTTTTGCGTCCAACGGTAATTACAAATGCAAGTTTGGAAAGTGATGAATTGGCCACTTACAAACAATATTTACCATCAGAGCAGTTAAAACAAACTATAAATCCTGATGTAGACAGATAAACTTAATTATGAGTTTACTAATTAAAGCCCTAGATAAGGCGATGACAGATAAGGCAATAACAGACAAAACGGTTGCACAAAATAAGCAGGCCGCAAGTCAGTCATTGGAGTTAAGTTTAGAAAGCATTACTCCAACAACGCAGTCTCAACCTGAAGTTGCGCTGACCGTGCCAGAAGCTACAATAGAAATGTCGTTGGAAGATGAGGCTGGGTTAGGGCTCGCGCCAAATCAATATGCAAAAGCTAAAACAGTAGCCAATGTAAAATCTGCAAAAAACGCTCAGGCGGATAAAGCATCAGCAGCCCAAACCGTCGTGCAACAGAGTCAAATGGCTTCAATGAGCAATGAAACTAAAGTTAGTAAACCAATTTTTTCAGAGCCCGCGCAAAACCCTGCTGATAAAGCCACTTTAAAAAACACTTTACCACCAGTGTTTCAAGCCATGGCTAGTCAATCAGCCAACAATAATCAAAAAGTAGCAGCAAAAGTATTTGTCGCTAATCAGCAGTCCAAAACCGCCAACTCTAAAATTGCGCTGGGGCTATTAGGTTTAGTGGGAGCGTTAGCTATTTGGTTAGCAATTCAAGGTTATGCGTATGTTAAAGCCTTAGTGGTTCCTGATGTTGTTGTGGTAAAGCCTACGACGCGCTTGATACCTCATGACGTGAGTGAGATGAATCTTCAGGCGCCGATTGCTAACGCTGAACAAACGAGCAATATGCAGCCTGAGGCAGTTGAAACAGAGGCTTTAAATACAGTGACTATTGCCACTGAAACACCACTTAGTACTGCGCCTTCAAACAACTTTAAACAAGCTGAGCCCGAGAAACTTGTTGCCGCTAATGCTGCTGCAATTACTGAATCTGATGATGCAATGGCGGTTGCAGAAGTTGCTGTAAAAAATAATAGCCAAAATAAGCGTTTAAGCAAAAGCCAAGAAAATAGCCAAAAAGCGTATAAAAACAGTGCGCCGATACAAATTACCAGCAAAACGCCCGCAAATAGCATTGATCCGAATTTATCCGCAGCTTATGGCGCTTTTAATCGTGGTGAAGATGCGCTTGCACAACAAAAATATCGCCAAGTGCTACAAGGTGATGTGCGAAATACTGATGCTTTATTAGGTATGGCGGTCATAGCGCAGCGCCAAGGTCGTAGTGCTGACGCATTAGGTTGGTACCAAAAAGTGTTGGAAATTGAGCCTAGGAACTCAATTGCTCAATCTGCTATGTTGAGTGCACAAATTAATACAGACTCTATTGGTCGCGAAAGTCGTCTCAAAAGCATGATTGCACAACAACCAGAGGCGCATTTATACGCCGAACTTGGCAACGAGTATGCAGAGCAGAACCAATGGCCATCAGCGCAAGATGCCTATTTTAATGCGAGTAATTTATCGCCAAATAATGCAGATTATGCGTTTAATTTAGCGATTAGTTTGGAGCAATTGGGGAAATCAAACTTAGCGCTGATACAGTATCGGCGAGCGCTAGAGCTACTTAACAAAAGTGGTGCTGGCAGCCCAAATAGAGCAATATTAGAGGCTAGAATTCAAGCACTTCAGTAACAAGCATTATAGTAATGTGTGTTGAATTAAAACTTAACGGTTTTTTATAGACACATTTTTGCTCACCTAAGCATCTAACAGGTAACACCATAATTTTGAGCAAATAAATTGCAAAAACGAATCACACAAACTTTTTATCAAAAGGCAATTTACGCATATGGCCGAGCAGCGTCGTAAACTTCGCCTAGGTGAGCTCATGGTGCAGCAAGGCTTAATCAGCCAAGACCAACTGCGCATTGCGCTTATGGAGCAAGAGCATAATGACTTACCTTTAGGTCGTCAATTAGTGCGTTTGGGTTTTGTAACAGAAGCAATGGTGCGCGATATTGTTGCGCATACCATAGGCCAAGAAAGTGTAGATTTAGCCACCGTAGTGGCTGATGTTGAAGCGCTGCAAATGGTGCCGCAAGACTTCTCCCGCCGTTATCACTTACTACCAGTGGCCTATGAAGACGCTACTAAAACAATGGTAGTCGCCATGGCGGACATGTTTAACGTAGTGGTGTTAGACCAATTGCGTGCCATGCTCGGCGGGCAAATTCAGCTCAAACCAATGTTAGCAGCTGAAGCGCAGCTTGAAGAATTTATTGACCAGTTCTATGGTTATGAGCTTTCAGTGGATGGCATTTTACTTGAAATTGAAACAGGTGAAATTGACTACCAAAGCTTGGCGGCAGATGGCGATGAGTACACGCAGCCAGTCGTACGTTTAGTTGGTGCGTTATTGATGGATGCGGTAAAGCGTGGCGCGTCGGATATCCACTTTGAACCTGAATATGCATTTTTACGTATTCGCTATCGTATTGATGGTGTATTGCAACAAGTGCGTAGCTTGCATAAAAGTTACTGGGGTGGCGTAGTCGTTCGCTTAAAAGTTGTCAGTGGTTTAGATATTGCTGAAACGCGCGCGCCACAAGATGGGCGTTTAAATATGAATTTATGTGGTCGCCCGATTGACTTTCGGGTGTCAACTCACCCAACAATTCATGGCGAAAATATTGTATTGCGTGTATTAGATCGTGAAAAATCTATTATTCCAATGGAGCGCATGGGCCTGCGAACTTCTACATTAGATGAGTTAAGACTAATGATGACCCGCCCAGAAGGAATTATAATTGTCACTGGTCCAACGGGTAGCGGTAAAACTACAACACTTTATTCGCTGCTTTCAAACCAAAATACTGAAGCCGTTAATATTATGACGCTAGAAGATCCAGTGGAATATCCAGTGACTTTGATGCGTCAAACTTCAGTGGCAGAAGTGAATAAAGTAGATTTTGCCAATGGCATACGCTCCATTATGCGACAAGATCCTGACATTATTTTAGTAGGTGAAATTCGCGATGAAGACACAGCCACGATGGCTTTTCGCGCGGCAATGACGGGTCACCAAGTGTTCAGTACGCTACATACCAACTCCGCGCTAGGGGCTTTTCCACGTTTGTTAGATATTGGTATTTTGCCAGATATTATGGCTGGTAATATTATAGGCGTCATTGCTCAGCGCTTGGTGCGCGTGCTTTGTCCATTATGCAAAGAGCGTCACGAACCCGATGATATTGAGCGAGAAATTCTGAAACTTAATGCAAAATCACAGGCACATTCTACTGAAAACTTGAATGTTTATAAGCCAAAAGGCTGTAAGCATTGCAATCAAACCGGCTACCGCGGCCGTATGGCAATTATTGAATTACTACGCATAGATAGCGATATGGACAGCTTAATTTCACGCCGTGCGCATTTAGATGAACTACAGAAACTAGCCCTAGCAAAGGGTTTTGTCACGCTGGCAGAAGACGGCGTGAGGCGCATTTTAGAAGGCTATACCAGCTTGGCGGAAGTGATGCGCGTGATTGACTTAACCAGTCGTATCACGCATTAACTTTACGATATGGCATCGTTTAATTACAAAGCAATTGATAAACTAGGTCGTAGCGCCATCGGCCAAATGGATGCGCTTAATGAAGTGGATTTAGAAATTCGCTTAGAGCGTATGGGTTTAGATTTAATAACTTATCGCGTCACTAAAAAATCCAGTAGCTTGTTTAATAGCAATAAAGTCAGTAACCAAGATTTAGTTATGTTTTGCTTTCAAATAGAGCAACTAGCTAGCGCAGGTGTGCCACTATTAGAGTGCTTAAATGATTTGCGCGAGAGTAACCCTAACCCATATTTTCAAAAAGTATTAGGCGCAATTAGTGCAGAAGTTGAAGGTGGTAAATTACTCTCGCAAGCCTTAGCAGAGCATCCCAATGTGTTTAGCGATGTGTTTGTTAGCTTGGTGAATGCAGGTGAGCAAACAGGACAGCTACCAGTGGTATTCAAAAACTTATTTGAAACCATACGCTGGCAAGATGAGTTGATGTCGCAAACTAAAAAGCTAATTGCATATCCTGCGTTTGTTGCCGTTGTAGTATTGGGTGCTGTTTCATTTTTAATGAGCTATCTAGTGCCACAAATGGTCACTTTTTTAACTAATATGGGGCAAGAGCTGCCATGGAATACCAAGTTATTGATTATAATTTCTGACATATTCGTTAATTACTGGTGGCTATTGATCGGCTTGCCAATATTGCTAGTGATTGCATTTGCGGCTTATGTTAAAAGTAGTCCAGCCGCTAGATACAGGTTTGACATGCTCAAGCTCAATTTTCCTATAACCGGCACGATATTGCACAAAATAATTATGGCGCGCTTTGCACGCTATTTTGCGTTAATGTATCAAACAGGTATACCCATTTTAGATGCAATTAAAATTTGCGAAAATATAGTGGGAAACCGAGTAGTCGCGAGTGCCTTGAGTCGAGCACATGCACAAATTAACGCGGGTGACTCTATGAGCGAAAGTTTTCAAAATGCAGGTTTATTCCCGCCACTAGTGGTGCGTATGATTAGGGTGGGTGAAAGTACAGGCGCGTTAGACAAGTCTTTGCTTAATATCAGCTATTTTTATGATAGAGACGTAAATGATGCCATGCAAAATATGCTTAAAATGATTGAACCTGCGCTTACAGTGCTACTGGGCGCTATTTTGGCCTTTATTATGTTCTCAGTATTAGGTCCTGTTTATGATTCGTTCAGTAAACTCAAAATTTAACTTGATCTTAAGATGCTAAAAACTAGCCCCTATAAATTAGTGCTATGCGCCACTGCTAAAAATCTACTGGCAGGTGTTTGGCATGCAAGCGCGTTTAAAGGAAGCCAAGCGTTTGAGAGTAATGAGGCAGGTTATGCAGCTTTTGCCGAGTTTTTAAGCCAATATGCCAATGCTCCAGTATATTTAATTACCGATGCAGTAGAAGAAGACTACCGCTTAGAAAGCATTCCACACACAAGTGGGAGCGCAAAGCGCGAGCTTATTGAGCGCAAGCTTAATCAGTTTTATCGCAACTTAAGCTATCGCACTGCCCACTTTATTGGGCGCGAGCAAGATAAACGGCGTGATGATAAGTATCTTTTTGCTGGGCTAAATAACGCAGAGTTTATGCAAGGCTGGATTGCCGTTTTACAGTCGGTAGAAGCGCAGTTGGTAGGCGTTTACTTACTGCCTATGATAAGCCAAGTAATGGTGCGGCAACTTAAGCTCATGGCACCGCATATTTTATTGTGCGAAAAACTATCATCAGGTTTGCGCCAAACCTATTTGCATAATGGCCGCCTGCGGATGAGCCGTTTAATGCCAAATGTGCCAGATGCCGCAGGCCAGCTTGGCTATTTCTATCTAGTAGAAACTGAAAAAACAAGACTATATTTAATTAGTCAGCGTTTAATAGCCCGCGAAACGCCTCTTAATTTGGTGCTGGTAAGTACGGATGGCAGCACCAACTTAATTAGCCAAGCCATTAGCCAAGAGCAAAATTTAGAATCAACTGATATAAATTTAAGCCAGTTTGTTAAACATCTTAAATTACCAATTCATTCGGTACAGCAAACCCCAGAACTATTGCACATGCAATTGCTTGCCAATGGAAACTTGGTAGATAACTTAGCCCCAGCAGTTTTAACGCAACGGTATCAATTTGGTAAATTAAAGCAAGCGATCAAACTTACAACCCTTTTTATCGGCTTGTTGGGTGTTGCTTTGGCATTGTGGGAGTTTGCGCAAGGATTAGTCGTACAATCTGACCTTGAACAAGCTCAGATTGAAACGATGATTCAGCAGAAAAAATATGATGAGGAAGCAAGCAATTTCCCTGAAACTGTCATTAGCGCTGCAGATTTACAGCTTGCAGTTGAGCTTGATAAAAAAATTGCCAGCTATCCAAAATCGCCACGACGCATGATGCAAGTAGTGAGTGCGGCGCTTGAAAATAGACCCGAAATTGAGCTTAATCGACTACATTGGTCTCTGACTAACGACGCTAATGTGAAGGACGAGGATAAACTTATTATTTTGCCTGGTGCGGCAAGCCAACAAGCAGCTAACGCCTCAGCAATTACTATAGATTCAGCAAGCTTATCAGAGCTTGGGTTTATTACCGCAGAAATTGCAGGCTTTAGTGGTGATTATCGTGCTGCACTTAATAGCGTCAATCTCTTAGTAGCAAACTTACGTGCAGATAAGCGAGTGGCGGCAGTAGAAGTGTTACAACAGCCGGTGAATGTAAGCTCTTTTGCTAATTTACAAGGAAATACTACGGACGAACTAACCGCACGTAAAGAGCCCGCGATGTTCAAGCTAAAACTGTTGTTAAATGCGCCCGAAACTTTAGTATTTCAAGGTGGGCAATAGCCATGAAAGCAACCACACAAGCTAGCGCTCAAGTAAACTCTCAGGCTGGCTTGCAATTAAGCAGAGAAGATTGGAAAAAATTAAAAACACCACTCATATTACTAAGTGTTATTTTAATAGTAGTTGTATTGTTAGTGACTGGCGTACAGCGTTACTTAACTTCGCAAGCAAATGCGTTACAAGCGCAACAGCAAATACTTAGTACAGCCAAGCAGCGCTACCTTTCGTCTGGTGCTGAAAAAAAATTGATTACAGAATTTTTACCTCAATACCGGCAACTCATCAGCAAAGGATTTGTGGGAGAAGAGCGGCGTATTGAATGGGTAGAAGCGTTGCGTGCACAACATAAAGTACACAAACTATTTGGGATTAAATACGCAATTGAGCAGCAGGAAGATTATAAGCCAAACTTTGCACCCAGTTTAGGTGGTTTTATGCTGTATAGATCTATTATGAAACTAGATTTAGATATGCTACATGAAGGTGATATATTACAACTGACAGAGTCATTAAACTCACCTAAGTCCACACCTTTTATATTGCGAGATTGCGTCATTGCGCGCGTGAATAACAATGGGTTTAGTAACCAGCTTGTGCCAAATATGCATGCAGAATGCGAGTTAGATTGGCTAACGATACATGAGCCAGAAGCTATTGTAGGAGCTAACCCATGAAGCTAGCTTTTAAAAACTTAGCGGCTTTGCTCTTAAATTTAAAAAACTTTACCGTTTTGCTGTTAAATATAAAAAACTTAACGCTGGTTTTAATATGTTTAAGCTCAGCGCAAGCGGCCTCAAATGAAGATTTTGGCAGACTTTTTAGCCGCCCAGCAGAGCGCGCTAAGTTAGACTCTCTGAGACAAAACCAAGCACTAAAACCATTAGTGCCAGCCGAAAGTCAAGGTGAAGATATTGATGCCCTTCCAGCAGTGTTACCAGCACCAATCACATTACAGGGGTATGTAAAACGTAGCGATGGTAGTAAAAGCACGTTATGGATTAACAACCAGCCCGTACAAGAAGATACAACAATAAATGATGTGGAAATTGGTAAGCTCAATCAGCGCCTTGGCACGAACGCTAAAGATAGCTTAGATATAAAAATTCCAGCGAACGGTAAGCGTATACGTTTAAAAGCAGGTCAAATGTATGAGCCAGAAACAAATCAAATTAAAGAGCTCAGAACAGTAGAAAAAGAAAAAAGATTGAATTTACAAGAAACTGGTGAAATTAATTCCAACCATGATGATGGTATATCAGAGTAGCTACTAGCCATGAAAGCCAAGCAAAAAGGTGCAGTTTTAATTATAATAGCCTTTATTGTTGGGCTGGCTGCTACTGCTTATTTTGTAACATCGTTTAGTGTGATAAGTAATCAAACTAATCAAGCTAAAAAAACCTACCAAGCACTCAATGAGGCTAAACAGGCACTCATCGGATACGCTATTAGCCACCCAAACTTTCCTGGCCAGCTACCTTTCCCTGATAGAAATAGTGATTCAAATTATGACGGCTATAGCGATTGCAACTCTCCAACATCAAGTTTTAGCTATGAGTTACTAATAGGGCAGCTACCGATTTTAGGGCAAACCAACCCTTGTATTGCACCACAAACAGGCTTGGGGTCAGATTTTAAAGACGTCGATGGTAACCGCCTTTGGTACGCACTTTCAAGAAACTTAGTGCATAAGTATGAAAGCTCAGCTATTTTGCCTGTAGATCCTGTGATCAATCCAAGCATTATTATGAGTCCAGTTTACCCATGGTTAAGAGTCTTTGATGCAAGTGGGCGTTTACTCTCCGATCGTGTTGCTGCAGTTATTATTGCACCGCACAATTTAATTGGCAGTCAAAATAGGGCAAGCAATACACCAGCAGCAACTGAATTTTTAGATGCTTTAAGTATCGACGGCGTGGCATACAGTAACGCTGATTACAATTCCCCCGATGAAGATTTTATTGCTGCGCCAGACAGCCGCAATGTAACTGCCACGGATACTGTTTATGAAAAGCCTTATTATTTTAACGATAAGCTCATCTACATCACTATTGATGAGCTAATTGAAGCTACAGCTCGCAGGGCAGGGGCAGAAGCAAAGCATTTATTAAATGAATATCAATTAAGAACTTTGCAATATCCTTATGCCGCAAATTTAGCGAGTATTTTAAATAATCATGTTTCTACTGGGATTAACCTAACTGGTATGTTGCCCATCGATGTGACTGATACTTGCGTTTGTGCTGACGCACAGAGTTGTAGTTGCAGTTTTAATTTAATCAAAAGTGTTACTTTCACACGCGGTAGCAGTACGCCATTTACATCCAGTACTAGTTGTACAATGTCTGGAGCTGCTTGCACTTGTAGTGGTGCGGGCAGCTGCCTAAGCGGAGCGCGTAACTTTACATGTACTTCAGCAGGCGTATGCACGCACGATATTAATGGTGCAGCAAATAGATATGATTTTACAGCACATGATCATCTTGATATTCCAGTTCCGCCTATCCCAAGTGCAAGTGGGGGGTGCAGTGCAATATACAATAAAGCACGATGTAATGGCATGGGTTCATTTAATATCGGCTTAAAAGAATCTCCATGGTTTAAAACAAATTTCTGGCAAGATTATTTTTATTACCAGTGGTCAGCAATACCTAATTTGCAAGTAGGCGGTAAAACTGGAATCTCAGCACTTATAATTGGCACAGGTCAAACCATCGTGAGTGAAGTTGGCATTACTCAAAACCGACCTTCATCGAGCATACTAGACTACTTGGACAGTACTGAAAATACGAACGGTAATAATGTTTTTGACGGACCTAACAAGCAACATAATAATAACTACAACGATCAACCGCTGATTGTTGAACCTAAATGATACCTATGCAATTTAAAAATAAAGTTCTTGGTTTTAGTTTAGTGGAAATAGCCGTGGTTTTGGTTATTTTGGGCTTTGTATTAGGCGCACTACTTTTGCCTTTACAAGCGCAACGTACTCAAGCATTTCAATTACAAACTGAAAACACATTAGATCAGGCAAAAAAAGCACTATTAGGCTACGCAGTGTCCCGCGGTAGGTTACCTTGCCCAGCTAGTGCTAGTAGCAATACTGATGCAGGAAGTCGCGGGCTTGAAAGCCCATTACCCATCACAGGAACTTGCACTAATGTGAGTGGTTATCTACCAGCGGCAACTTTGGGAATACAACCGACAGATACATTTGGTTTTGCTATAGATGCATGGAACAATCGTATTCGGTATGCGGTTACACAAACGAATAATGCAGGAGCAGCCGATGCAAACTTCACTACAGCAAACGGTATGTCAAATCAAGGCGTAACAAACTTACAGCCTAATTTACGTGTTTGTAGCACATCTACAGGTATTACTGCCGCTATGTGTTCATCAGCTATAGAAACAAACTTCTTAACAAACAGTGCTGTTGCAGTCATTTTTTCTATTGGCGCAACAGGTGCTCAAGCTTCAGGTGGTGCTGATGAAGATGCTAATTTAGATAACGGCCCAGTGTTTGTGAGCTCTACAGATATACCAATTGGCGAGTTTGATCATATATTAGTTTGGATTTCACCTTACGTCCTCTTCAACGCTATGATAGAAGCTGGGCAGTTGCATTAACTCAGCTAAAATAGCAGCATGAATGATAATCAACTTTTACGGTATAGCCGCCACATACTGTTGCCGCAAATCGGTTACGAAGGGCAAGATACATTGGTAAGTAGCCATGCACTTATAATAGGTGCGGGTGGCTTGGGTTCTCCAGTAGCAATTTATTTAGCCGCTAGTGGCGTTGGTAGGCTGACAATTTGCGATTTTGACACGGTAGATTTAACTAATTTACAGCGCCAAATTGTGCATACCACGGCTAGTGTTGGGACTAATAAAGCGATTTCTGCACAGCAAACTTTGTATGAAATTAATCCAACAGTGGTGGTCAATCCAGTCACGGTTAAATCTACTGAGGCTGAGTTGATGCAATTGGTCACACAAGCTGATGTGATTGTTGATTGCTCGGATAACTTTGCTACACGTTATCTGCTCAATAAGTTATGCGTGCAACTTAAAAAACCACTTGTTTCTGGGGCGGCGCTTGGTTTTGAAGGACAGATCACGGTATTTGATATGCGCTCCGATACAAGTCCATGCTACCACTGTTTGTTTCCAGATGAGGGCGATGACAGCGAAATGCGCTGTGCAGAGAATGGTGTTTTTGCACCACTAGTGGGCATGGTGGGCACAACTCAAGCGGCAGAAGCGCTCAAGCTTTTAATGGGTATTGGTACAAGTTTGCAAGGCCGTTTACTATTGTTAGATGTTGCAGAAATGCAATGGCGCACAATTAAACTAAAAAAAGACGCCCACTGCGCGGTATGCGCTTAAAACTATTTTTTTAAAATGTGTCTGTTAAAAGTGGTTAAGTTTATTGCATAGCGCATTACCAATAAGTCATTAATAAGTCTTTTTCATTAAAACTGCATTTTCAAAGCTACTAATACTTTTTGAATAACGGTTGCCCAATCACCTTCAGTCGTTTGCCTAAACAACCGTGCAGTTGGGTACCATGGGCTATCTTCACGATTTAACAACCACCTAAAATCTGACGTTTCTGGCAGTAGCACCCATACTGGTTTGCCCATTGCACCTGCAAGGTGTGCAACTGATGTATCTACAGTAATAATTAAATCCATTTCATGAATTAAAGCCGCAGTGTCCGCATAGTCAGTAATGCAAATTTCAGCATGTTGAGTATTTGTAGCTGAATAATAATTTATAGTTGCACCAAAGCTTTTTAGCATACCTAACACCGTACTGTCGCTATGGCTTATCACTTTTTGTAATACGTGAAATTCAAACTTTAGTTGCAATAGTGCGACCAAATCATTAATTGCGATATTGCGTTGCTGGTGGTTACGGTGCGTGAGTGAACCTGCCCATACAATACCGATTCTAGGTTTTGTTTTAGCTGGTAATTTATTTTGCAGTGTTTTTACATCTGCTGGTAATGCTCGCAGATAAGGCGTTTTTGCTGGAATATTAGTTAAAGTGTTTTTAAACGCTAGTGGCAAACTGAGTATGGGGCATTGGTAATCAAACGCTGGCAGTTTGTCGCCAAGAGCAATCCAAGTAATATTGGTGCACTTTGCAAAGCTTTTTTTTAGTACTTTTAAAAGAGCTGCAGGTGCTTCGGCAATGATTTTTGTATCGCTTTTAAACAGGCTAAAAAACCGACAGAATTGAAGATAATCACCAATCCCTTGTTCAGGATAAATTAGTATTGTTTTGTCTTTAATAGGTGCATCACCCAGCCATAGTGGCTCGTTAAATGGTCTGTAGTCATGAGTCCACTGTGCATTTTTCCAGCGCCACTCATATAGTTGCCAACCCTCTTTAAATTCACCCAGTTGCAAAGATAAAAATGCTTTATTTAAGCGCGGGCTTACATAGTCTGCAGATAATTGAATCGCCTGGCTGTAGTGGGCTAGTGCACCATCAAATTGTTTAAGCTTTTGTAATGCCACACCTAAGTTGTTGTGGGCAATAGCATTTTGGGGATTTAGCAAAACTTTTTGCTTAAGTAAGTTCACAGTCTCGTTCAATAAGCCTTGCTCACTCAACGTATTTCCCTGCATTAGCAATGTTTTTTTAGATAGATTAAAGTAGGTGCTAATCTGCTGTTCTAACGCAGACATTACATCTAGCCAATCGCCAGATTTAGTTTGCCTAAATAACTTAGCTGTTGGATACCATGGGCTATCATCACGATTGAGTAACCATCTAAAATCAGGCACATAAGGCAATAATACCCACAAAGCTTTGCCCAAAGCCCCAGCTAAATGCGCCACAGAAGTATCTACAGAAATCACCAAATCCATGTTCTCAATAAGCGCCGCGGTTTCTGCAAAATCAGTTAGCTGTTCTTGGTGTGCGAACATATAGCCTTGCGCTTCTAACACAGAAAATATGTCAGTATCTTCAGGCTTAATTTCTTTTTGCAGGCAGTGAAATTCAATACCTAGCGCAGAGAGGTTAGTAATAAATTTGCTGAGCAAATTAAGCATAATACTGCGGTTACTATCGTTACTGTAAGCTACAGAGCCAGACCATACTAAGCCAATGCGATGCTTACTTTTTTGCGTATTTTTTTTGAATTTTTATTCAGACGACTCAGCCATTGTTTTACGCGAACATTATCAGCAAATAAATACGGCACATTATTAGGGATACTTGTTAACTCAGTATTAAAAGCAAGCGGTAAACTCAGCATCGGACACTGATAATCAAAATTCGGAACCACATCACCGTCTGTTAAAACGGTAACCGTTTCGTATGACGCAAAACTTGGCTTAATTAAGTCAAATAACATTTTAGGCACATTTACATATACTTTTTTAGCACCTAAATCTGCCACTAATTTTACATATCGGCAAAACTGTAATGTGTCGCCAAAGCCTTGCTCGGCATAGAGCAATACAGTTTTATCCGCAATATTTTCTTTGCCTAACCAAAGCGGTTGCTTAAAAATATCGAGTAAATGTGTTTGTGGTGAATTTTTCCAGCGCCACTCATATAGTGCCCAGCCCTCTGAAAAGTTACCTAACAATAAACACAGCAGTCCTTTATTGAGTGGTGCAAAGCTGTAGTCTTTGTGCTCGTCAATAATAAGGTTATAGGCTTCTAACGCTTCGTCAAACCGTTGTAGTTTTTGCAAAGCGTTGGCGCGATTATTAAGCGTAGTAAATAACTTTGGATCAATTGTGAGCGCGGCATCGCAGGCTGCAATTGCATCATCAAACTGATTAAGCGCTAGGTATGCGTTTGCAGAATTGTTGTAAGCATTGGCGTAATTAGGTTTGACAGTAAGCGCTTGATGATAACTTCTTAAAGCTTCACGCGGATCTTTTAAATCTAATAAAATATTGCCACGGTTGTTATAAGATTCCGCATGATTCGGTCTAAGAGTAATGGCTTTGTCTATTGCTGCAAGAGCTTCTATATTTTGTTCTACCTCACGTAAATGGTTAGCATATCTAAAGTATAAATCTGCTGATGTATTAATGTGACTTAACGCTTTTTCATAGACACATTTTATTTCAGTTAATTTGCCTGTTTTTTTTAGCAGGTTACATTTGTGTTTGTAAGCATCTTCATAAGTAGGGTTGAGTGCTATGGCTAAATCTAAATAGTGAATCGCTTCATCGTTACGGTTTAATTTTTCTAAAAGCAATCCGTAGTTGTGCAACGTAAGTGGGTTTTTATCATCAATACTTAGGGACTTTTGAAATATAATGCGCGCATCCCCATAATTCTTTTGTTGCAAATAAAGCGAGGCTAACAGAGTAAGTACCTCTGTATTATTAGCGTCAGCTTCAAGTAATAGTAAATAGGCTGATAACGCATCTTGTAGTTTCCCAGCTTGGTGTTGCGCCAAAGCATGGGTAATTGATGCGCGCTGAACCTGTTTGTCTGCTAAAGCTTGTGAGTGTATATTAATAGAAGAAATTGAATGAAACTCGGCTTTAGGGGTAGCAATTTTTTTGTTATTAACTGCTTGATTTAATACCTTAGCTACCGCGGCTAAGGGCTTAGACCAGTCCCCCATAGCTGGTTGCCTAAATAGTTTTGCACTTGGGTACCAAGGTGAGTCTTCACGCGCCAGCAACCACCTAAAGTCTGGAAAAAATGGGATAAGTAACCAAAGTGGCTTGCCTAACGCACCAGCTAAATGCGCAACCGAGGTATCTACCGATATGACGATATCCATTTCGTTAATAAGCGCCGCAGTGTCGGTAAATGTAATAAGCTCATTGCAGTGAATGTAAATACTATGCGTGATTTTTAACGCATTTAATGCATCAATATCGCTTGCTCTAATTTCTTTTTGCAGTACATGGTACTCAATATCTTTGCTTAAAATAGGCGCAATTTCAGCTAGTTTTAAACTACGATTAACATCGTTCAAATGCCCCGCAGCACCAGACCAAACTAAGCCAACACGCAGTTTTTGTAATGTATTAGCGTTGATTTGTTGTAGTTTATTCGTCCATAAAGCTTGTGTCTTTGCTGGGACAGTCAGGTATGGAAAAGTGATTTGCGGCGAGTGAGAGGGCACAGTATCAAGCTTGGTTTTAAACGCCAAAGGTAAACTCATCAGTGGACAGTGATAATCAAAGTCACAATTGATACTAGTTTGCGTACCAAATCTTGGCAACAGTTTAAAGTTTTTAGAGAGCGACTCTGCAAGCTCCATTAACTCTTTAGGCACAAGTAAAATGATGTTTGCACCTAGTTTTTCTACCATTAAGGCATAACGGCAGAATTGAATAAAGTCGCCAAATCCTTGTTCTGTATATAGAAAAATGGTTTTATCTTTAATCTCTGCGTCATTTAACCATAATGGCTGGCTAAAGTTTCGCTCGTAAGCACACGCTTGCTCATCCGCCCAGCGGTATTCATACAAGCGCCAGCCTTGCTCAAATTCACCACGTAATAAACGCAACAAGCCAGAGTTAAACAATGCTGAAATACAATTTGGATTAATTGCAATTGCGCGTTGAAAGCTAGCTTCAGCATCATCAAGTAAGTTTAAGCTTTGTAGGGCAGTGCCGCGGTTATAGTGAGCATCTGCATGGTTTGGGTTGATACTAATGACTCTGTCTAAATATTTTATTGCCTCATAAATTTGCGCTGCGTCTTTTTTTTGATCTAATAAAGCTGCACCGTAGTTGTTGAGTGCATCAACGTAATTGGCATCTAAATCAACCGCACGTTTTAAGCATGTGATAGAGGCATCTTTATTATTTAACTGCTTATAAGTAACACCTAAATTATTCTGTGTACTGGCATCTTTGTCATTAAAACTTAACGCCTGATTTAAAGTTAATCGAGCCGCTTCAAATTCATTACGCTGTAAATAGACTGTGCCAAGTAAAGACAAAGCACGCGCACGCTGGACTGGGTTTAGCGTTTCAGCGTTAGCTAATATAGAGTTGTAAATTTTTTCTGCGTCATTAATCTTGCCAACGTGGTGCAAATTGATAGCAGTGTTTAATATATCATGGGTTTCTTTATTGGCTGGTGGGTTTGCCGATGATGTTGTAGGTGCTAAGTTAGCATTTTTGTTGGCCGTTGCAGACAGCATTTTTGCCAGCAACGGCGATGTTTTAGCTTTTTGTTTCATGCTGTAATTTTTTGTGAATCAGCCGTACGTAAAGGAAAGGTTTATTTGCCACCCACTAAAGACTTTACAGCCGAAACTAAATCACCAGGCATCACAACCACTTTACTATTAGGTGAATCAGACATTTTTTGTAGCGCGGTAATATAACGGTCGCCCAATAAAAACATTGCAGAGGCATTGTTTTCTTTTACCGCTTCAGCAATAAATTTAATGGATTCAGCTGAAGCTTTAGCTGCCACCATTTGCGCTTCAGCATCTTTACGTGCGGCTTCTAAACGCGCTTCTGCATTTAAAATAAGTGATTGTTTGTCGCCTTCTGCACGGGTTACCACGGCTACGCGTTCACGCTCTGCGCTAGCTTGTTGCTCCATCGCATGCTGCATGTTTTGTGAGGGTTTAATATCTTGAATTTCAACAGACTTTACGGTTAAGCCCCAATCTAAAGCCTCATCTGCAATGGCAGCTTTGAGCTCCGCTTTGATACGGTCACGCGAGGTAAGCGCGTGGTTTAAATCCATGCCACCAATAATAGAACGCAAATTGGTTTGCACCATATTACGCATCGCTTCACGAAAATTTTCAATACCATATACAGCGCGCTCAATGCTACTCACTTTAATAAAGGCTACCGCATTGGCTAAAATGACTGCATTATCCGCAGTAATTACCTCTTGTTCTGGGATCTCTAAAATAATGTCTTTAGTAGTGACTTTGTAGCTAATCTTGCTAAAAATTGGGTTGATTACGGTAAGTCCAGGAGAAAGTATGCCTGCAAATTTACCTAAACGTTCAACCACCCACTCCTCACCTTGCGGCACAATGCGCACGCCTTTCACAATTGCAACAACTACTGCTAATACTAAAAAAATTGGTAAAATTTCCATGGTAAATATCCTATTTTGTTAAATAACAATACCGTACGATTTTTAAAATTAGATTGCTTCAATCCTTAACGCATTACCTTCTACAGCCACTACTTTAGCTTGTGTTCCCGCTTCAATCGTATGGATTGAAACAGCAGACCATTCGCGGCTACCCATTAGCCCTTGAGTAAAACGAATCTTACCATTTTGCATTGAGCTCACTGTTTCAAATACTAAACCTACACGGTCAATTTCTTCACCTTGTGCTTGGCCGACGCGCGAATGTGTTTCAGTTTTTTTGTAATATAACTTCCAAACAGCAAGTGATCCTAAAGACAATACAGCAAATATAAAACATTGCAGCGTTGTTGAAATGCCAGGGAAAACCCAAGTACCAAGTGCAACAAGTAAAGCCGCTATGCCAAACCATAAAACGTAAAATGTCCCTGTAGCCATTTCTAGCGCAAATAGCACTAATCCTAGTGCAATCCAAATCCACATTGTTTCAACCATATAAACCTTCACTAACAACAATTGATTAAAGTTAATCTTAGCACTTTTTGGTTAAATTATAATCGCTAGCCAATTTAAAAAAAATGGGTGAAAATTGAGATAAGCCTTAGTTTTAAGTGTTATGGAATTAAGTTTAAACTAATAGGAGTTGCTTTAATCATGATCGCACAAAAACTAGTATTACCAAGTGATCATCATGAACGTTTGCATTATGTAAAGCGCAGCTTTAGCATTGCTAATAATGCAAGTTTTAGTGGCGCAAAATCAAGTCAAGATTTACGTTTAAGCTGGCGAGGCGGGCGCTCTGAAGCGCTGGCAAAAATGCACAGCATCAACGCAGTTGCGTACAATAAAAATCGAAACTTTCTAAATGGCGCTGTCACCCGTTTATCTCCTTATTTGCGTCACGGCTGCCTTACACTAAACGAAGCGTTTGACTTTGCTAAAGCTAAATTTGGACAAGATGCAGAAAAGCTATTATTTGAATTTGCGTGGCGCGATTACTGGCGGCAGGTGTGGTATGCAGAAGGCGACGCAATTTTTAGCGAAATGGAACCACCCAAAGTTGCTATTAGTCATGCGCCATTGAGTGACGCTGTAATGCAAGGTAAAACAGGTTTACCCTGCATGGATGGTTTTATTCAAGAGTTGCTCATGTACGGCTATGTGCATAATCATGCGCGCATGTGGCTTGCGAGCTACATTGTGCATCATTTAAAAATAGATTGGCGCGCCGCGGCAGATTGGTTTGAGGCGCATTTATTAGATGGTGATATTGCTAGCAACCATCTTTCTTGGCAATGGGTGACTTCTACTTTTAGCTCAAAACCTTACTTTTTTAATAAAGAAAATTTAAGTCGCTATACGGGTGAAAAATATTGCGTCAGTTGTAAAGTAGAGTGTCCGTTCGATGCAAGTTATGAAGTGCTAAACGAGCGTTTATTTAACAAAACGCTAGTGCCCATTGCAAAGCAATATAGCATAACGTCACTGCCAAAAATGTCACCATCTGTGCATTCGGCCAGCGCGGTCTTTGTGCATGATGCAATGCTTTCGCCTGCGAATCCAATTTTAAAACAGCCGTTTCCTAAGTTTTTTGTGTTTGACCCACAAATTCACGGCGCTTTTTCGCTGAACAGATTACAGTTTATTGCTGATTGTTTGGCTGAAATACCTTCGGTGGAAGTATGGATAGGCGCCACTTACGATGTACTAACGCAGCGTGGAGTGGGTAGAATTACAACGCAAAATATCCCCAACCTTAAAATCAAGGCATTGCTTGAACCGTTTTCACCTGTTTGGGAGCGTGAACCAAAATTTGTTGATGTGGAAATAAGTAGCAAACGTCTGAAACGTTTTTCACGTTATTGGGAAAAAGTCGGGCCGCTGGTATTGGGTGATGCCAATTACAGAAAGCCTTAAAGTATACAAAACCACAGCACCATTTTTTAAATTTTTAGGGAATATTTGAATAATTTTTCAGATAATAATTGCAGTTATTTTGCTGTATGTAGTGATGACTTATTATAGCTTGGCCACCATTAAAAATAATGTTGAAAAAGCTTGGGCAAATATTGATGTATTGCTCAAACAGCGCAACGATGAATTGCCAAAGCTGATTGATACTTGCAAAGCGTATATGACGCATGAGGCGCAAACGTTAGACAAAGTGATTCAAGTGCGAATGGGTGTGGAAGCAGCGCGTCAGATGCATGATATCAATGGCCTAGCAAAAGCAGAGCTTGGATTGCAGGCCAGTTTGGGCGTCTTGTTTGCGGTGGCAGAAAATTACCCTGACTTAAAAGCGGATCAAGCGTATATTAATCTGCAAAGCCGTATGACAGGGTTAGAAAATCAGATCGCGAATAGACGAGAGTTTTATAATGATTCTGTGAATATTAACAATGTGCGTATCGAGCATTCTCCAGATTTAGTAGTAGTAAAAGCGTTCAGTTTTGAACAGAAAGAAATGCTAACGTTTAGTCCAGAAACGTTGCAAGATGTTGATGTCGGCATTAGGCTTAATAGTTGAAAGTGTGTCTGCAAATAACCGTTAAGTTATTTGCCATAAATGGCATAACCATTAAGTTATTCCACTTTTAGGCAACGCAATTAACTTTTTTAAATAAGTGACTATTTTTACAATCTTAAAAGCGCATCGCGTTAATTTTTTCTCTTAAGCCGTTTTCGGCGCAACCTTTTTTGCCGCACAGCTAATGCATTTAAATTTAAATGACCATGTAACTTGGTCTTTATTGTTACTAATTGCAGTGGTAAGTAGCTTCTTCGCGCTTGCTTTCAACTATCGGCGTTTTCTAAAAATTTCTGAAGCGCCCATTTCATCCATTGCCGCAGCAGCGCAAGGCTATATTGAGTTGCACGGCACTGCAAGTTCGCAAAAGCTACTTAAAACCCATTTTTCATAGCATTCCATGTGTGCGGTATCGCGCTTGGGTTTTTGCAAACCAACTGCAAAAAGGTAGTAAAATTCCTACCGATATTCGGTTGTTAGATTACTTGCAAAGTGATGATATTTTTTACTTAAAGGAGAGCTCTAGCAGTTGTGCGGTGGACCCTAAAGGTGCAGAAATTATCCACAGTCAACGGCGTACTTTTTATAATCATGC
Organism: Methylotenera sp.; assembly: GCA_041687795.1. Classification (GTDB taxonomy): domain Bacteria; phylum Pseudomonadota; class Gammaproteobacteria; order Burkholderiales; family Methylophilaceae; genus Methylotenera. The sequence goes on from JBDNJL010000028.1 coordinate 35,790, forward strand.
TCACTGCTATGTTGAGGAATATCTGCCAGCAGATAAACGTTTGTATGTGCTTGGATACTTAGATACGCGTCATCACTTGAATACCGAAGTCGCGATTCAAAAAGAGGTAAAGACCTTAATCACAGAGTGGAAGGCAAGCCCAACTAAAATGTTGTTGCATTTTGACCAAGATAGAAGTGGAAAAGTTGACATGCAAGAGTGGGAAAAAGCGGGGACAGAAGCGCGGCGCGAGGTGGAAATAAAGCGCCAGACGCAAGCGCATATGCAAAGGTACACTTTAGCCAAACCTAAAAATAATCAATTGTTTTTAATTTCAGCGCTATCGCCGCATGCGCTATGCAACCAATATAAATGCTGGGGATTTGTGCATTTAGATATATTAGCTTTATTGCTATTGATTTATTTTAGGCTTGTTTAACACTCTAGTTCTGTATATTTAGCACTTAATTTAGCTCTTAAAAGTTACGCGCCATTCTAGCTAAGCATATCGCCTATGTTAAAATGCTGGTTATGACAACACTTATATCCACACCAGTCCCCGCCAACAGAGAGTTAGCAAAATCTTTTGACCCCAAAACCATTGAAAGCCATTGGTACGCTTTTTGGGAGAGCAAAGGCTATTACACAGCAGGTTTAGACCCCGCAGTTAAAGAAAATTTCTGTATTTTATTACCGCCACCAAACGTGACAGGCACCTTACATATGGGTCACGGTTTTAACCAAACGCTGATGGATGCGTTAACGCGCTATCATCGCATGCGCGGCGATAATACACTTTGGCAACCAGGCACAGATCATGCAGGTATTGCCACGCAAATTGTAGTTGAGCGTCAGTTAGATGCGCAAGGCGTGAGTCGCCATGACTTAGGTCGTATAAAATTCTTAGAAAAAGTATGGGAATGGAAAGAATATTCTGGCGGCACCATCACGCAACAAATGCGCCGTCTAGGCACCTCGCCAGACTGGTCGCGTGAGCGCTTCACTATGGACGAAGGCTTGAATAAAACTGTGACCCAAACCTTTGTGCGTTTGTATAATGAGGGCTTAATTTACCGTGGCAAACGCTTAGTGAATTGGGATGTTAAATTAGGCACAGCCGTTTCAGATTTAGAAGTAGTGCAAGAAGAAGAAGACGGCTTTATGTGGCACATCAGCTATCCATTAACCGACGGCTCGGGTAGTCTAACGGTAGCGACAACGCGTCCAGAAACCATGCTGGGCGATGTCGCGGTCATGGTGCATCCCGATGATGAACGCTACAAAATGTGTCTGGGAAAAAGCGTTAAGTTACCGCTATGCGACCGTGAAATACCAGTGATTGCGGATGATTATGTGGATAAAGACTTTGGTACAGGCGTAGTTAAAGTAACGCCAGCGCATGACTTTAACGACTATGCAGTTGGGCAACGTCATGGTTTAGAAATGATTTCAGTAATTGGATTAGATGGCAATATCATTTCATCGCAGAATACTGTTCAGATGAAGGGTAGAGATTATCTTGCACCGAGTGCTAATGGTGCAATAATCAAAGTAGATCCAGCGGTTTTGGGTGGATTCCCTGAGGAAGCGGTACCTACTAAGTATCAAGGTCTTGACCGTTTCGTAGCGCGTAAAGAAATCGTTGCCGACCTTGAAGCCCAAGGTTGTTTGGTTAAAACTGAAAAGCATAAACTTAAAGTGCCGCGGGGTGATCGCACGGGTGTGGTGATTGAGCCTATGCTCACCGATCAATGGTTTGTGGCAATGACTAAACCAACTGTGGACGGTAAAAGTATCACACAAAAAGCGCTGGATGTTGTTGCGTCTGGCGAAATCAAATTCTATCCAGACAACTGGGCAAACACTTATAACCAATGGCTCAACAATATTCAAGATTGGTGTATTTCGCGCCAATTGTGGTGGGGTCATCAAATTCCTGCTTGGTTTGGCGATAGCGGTCAAATATACGTTGCATACAATGAAGTTGAAGCTAAAAAATTAGCCGAAAAAGATGGCTACACAGGCAATTTGAAACGCGACCCTGATGTACTTGATACTTGGTATTCATCTGCACTCTGGCCGTTTTCAACGCTAGACTGGTCGGGTGATGATGCAATTGACGGGCAAAACCAAGCCTTGCAGCAATTTTTACCTTCTAGCGTATTAGTCACAGGTTTCGACATTATCTTTTTCTGGGTCGCGCGCATGGTGATGATGACCAAGCACATCACCGGCAAAATTCCGTTTAAACATGTTTACGTGCATGGCTTAATCCGCGATGCGGAAGGCCAAAAAATGAGTAAATCTAAAGGCAACGTGCTAGACCCAATTGATTTGATTGATGGTATTTCACTACCAGATTTAATCAAAAAACGCACGACTGGTTTAATGAACCCCAAACAAACTGAGCAGATTGAAAAACGCACTAAAAAGGAATTTCCAGAGGGTATTTCAGCTTATGGTACAGATGCGTTAAGGTTTACTTTTGCTGCGTTAGCCTCACCTGGGCGCGATATTAAGTTTGATTTGCAACGTTGTGATGGTTATCGCAATTTTTGCAATAAGTTATGGAATGCCACGCGTTTTGTATTAATGAACATCCAAAACGAAGATGGCAGTTTAAAAGATTGTGGCCTAGAAGACTGCAAAACCAATCCAGAAGGCTATCTATATTTTTCACCTGCAGACCGTTGGATAGTCAGTCAACTACAACGCACTGAAGCTAATGTCGCACGCGCTTTTGCAGATTACCGCTTTGATTTAGCAGCTAAAGCAATGTATGAATTTGTCTGGGATGAATATTGTGATTGGTATTTGGAGCTAGCAAAAGTACAAATTCAAACAGGCAATGAATCATCACAACGTGGTACGCGTCGCACTTTAATTCGTGTACTGGAGACAATTTTACGCTTAGTGCACCCAATTATGCCGTTTATAACCGAAGAAATTTGGGCGACGATTGGTCCGATAAGTGGCAGAACTGGTCCAAGTATTATGCTAGAAGCATATCCAACTTCACAATCTAATAAGATAGATGAAGCATCAGAAGCTTGGGTTGTTAAGCTTAAACAAGCCGTTGATGCCTGCCGAAGTTTGCGCGGAGAAATGAATATTTCGCCTGCTGCACGTGTACCTCTTATTGCGAGTGGCAACGCTGAGCAATTAGCGGCTTATGCGCCTTATTTAAAAGCATTAGCGAAGCTAGAGGATATATCAATTGTGGCAGAATTGCCTGAAGCTGATGCGCCTGTGATGCTAGTGAATGACTTTAAACTGATGCTCAAAGTGGAAATTGACGTTGCTGCGGAAAAAGAGCGTTTGGGTAAAGAGATAGCGCGATTGGAAGCCGAAATTGGTAAAGCCGATAGTAAGCTAAACAATGAAAGTTTTATGGCGCGCGCGCCAGAGTCTGTTGTGTCACAAGAAAAAGCGCGTGTGGCTGAATTTAGTGCCAATTTAGAAAAGCTAAAAGCGCAATTAACTAAGCTTAAAATTTAGACATAATTTAAGAGGAGTGGCAATTCAATCATTGCCTACGGTATTGGAAGCATCTACTGTTTTGCCTTGAGTGTTTTATTAGGAATATTTAGCTACCACTTGCCATGACCATAAAAGTTTACAATGATCCAGACGATGAGATTTGTTCATGCAGCGGTACAAAGCGGCGTGATATTAAACGATTGTTTCTTGAAGGCGCAGACCAGTCTGCGATTTCACAAAGAACAGGCGCTTTAACAGGTTGCGCTGGGTGTGAGTGGGATATTGGGGAGTATTTGCGTGAGCTTGCGGAAGAAGCACGAGAAAATTAAGCTGACACTAGTTTAAATTAATGCGCTTTAAATAAATAAGCTCACGTCTGATTCGCCCGCAAACTGAAAAAACGTCGCTGCACCGCCAAATTCAATTTCATCAATAAAATCTGACTTTTTAAAATCGAATAAATCTATAGTCATTTGACAAGCAATGAGTTTTACGCCAGCTTCAATGCAAGCCTCACGCAGTTCTTGAATACTCGCCACGCCTTTGTCGGCAATTTTTTGCTTCATCATCATGGTCGCCACGCTTTCCATGCCAGGCAATATTTGTGCAAAATTGGGCATGGGAACGGGCATCGGCATGGCTGGGTTGCCCAACGGCGATACCTTTAAATTAGAAACATCTTTTTTAAGCAGTGTTAAGCCGTAAAAAGTAAAAAAAATACTAACTTCGTAATCTAGCGCGGCCGCCGTAGAAGCTAAAATAAAAGGTGGATACGCCCAATCTAGCGTACCTTTAGAAGCGATTAATGCAAGCTTTTTAGCCATAATCTTTTAGTAGATTTTTGATAACTGCCTAGGCTGAACGTTTTTTAATATAAAACGTAAACGTGCTGTCATCTTCGTCTAACTGCAGCAACTGATGCCCAGTTTGCACGCAAAAAGCATTAAAGTCTTTTACTGAACCTGGGTCAGTTGAGATAACTTTTAATACTTGCTCAGCACCAATCTCACTCAATCCTTTTTTGCATCTCAAAATAGGCAATGGACAATTTAGACCTGCAGCATCCACTTCTTTATCAAATTCCATTATTTTTTGCTTCCTTCACCTTTTGGCACAAATGGATGTCCAGCCTTACCCCAAGCAAGCACTCCACCAACCAAGTTGTACACATTTTTACAGCCTTTGCTAGATACAAACGCAGCCGCATGTGCAGAGCGCACACCACTATGACAATAAAAAACAATATTTTCTATTTTAGTGAGTGGTTCATATTGCACAGGCAGCATAGCGAGTGGAATATGCACGGCACTAGGAATAATGCCCCGCGCAACTTCATCTTCATTACGCACGTCAATTAACAACAATGGCTGGTTCGCCATCATTTCAAACAATTCTGTTACGGCAATTTCGTGATATGTGCTCATTGGCATGCACTTTCAGTAAGAAGCATTAAAATTCAACACAAATAGTAGCAATTTTGTGTGAGCTTGGCACTAAATAATGTGCAATCAAGGAAACGCGGGTAATTATTAACCTTCGCCAAGTCTCACTTTGTTTTCGTACTCATTTAGATCTATTACACCTTGCTGTTCTGCAAGCACTTTTTCTTCTGGCGTAATGGCATCTTACACCATATCTAAACGCTTCCAAGCTGGAATCGGCGTAACTTTGCAGGGCTCTGGTACATATTTAGATTGGTCAAGTTTTTTGTATTTATGAATATAACGCGGGCAGTTTATCCAAATTTTTGTCACATTAATAAATATCAGATACTTAGCTTCAGCGTATTCGGCCATTAAAGCATGCTCTCTTACCAGTTTTGCCTCACCTTGCACGCGAATTCTGTGTGGAGTTTCAAAGTCGATAAACAGCATACCGACTTTACCTTGTCCTTCAATATTGCCTAAAGAATAAAACATACCATTGCCGTCAAATCCCGGAAACACTAATGTACTTTCATCTAACACTTTTACGAAACCAGCAGCACCGCCCTTGTAAGAAACTGTTGGCATGCCATCTGGATCTACCGTTGATAGAAAAAACATATCACGTGAGCCAATAAATTTAGCTTCAGCTTCAGATATTTTTTCATGTATCCAACCGTTATCAAGTAACTCCGCTAACTTGGTGGTATTGAATTCCTCTTGAAGTTCACGGTGAACGGGCGAATAGATTGATGCCATGTTGACTCCTAAAATGTGTCTGTAAATTTGCGTTAAGTATTAGCGAGCTATTGAAAATAAAACGATTTGTCAGTATAAAAACTTTTTAACAGCCTTTCTTATCTTAATATTGTTTCTTTAATATATCAACTGCTTACATCACTTATGCCGCTTGAATAAATTGCCATTCACCCGATTTAAATTGCCATAGTTGTTTTTTTTCTAAGTCCCACTGGAACAAGAACAGCCATTGGTTTTGAATTAAATCTGCAACGGCTTGATGTTTAGAGATAATGGACAATATAGCATCACGAGGTGCAGCAATATAAACACTGAGCCTTAGTGGCTGGTGACGCCATTCTTGACCATCATGCAGCGACTGGATAGGTAAGCCGATACGTAAGTCACCTCCATTGCCTTCAAAAACGCCGTAATTTCCACCCACTACATTATGCAGAAGCTTGTTTCCACTGCCGTATTTTAAGTTATCAGTCACCGAAGCGTAATATTGTAAATTGATCCAGTTAGTGACAATCATCGGTGCTGTCATTATCAGCTCCAATACATTGAAACCTTCATCTTCTTGATGTTTGTAATCATGTAGGAAGCTACGTCCAGCTAAATCAAGATTCTGTGTATAAGCTCTAGGCGCAATTATAAATGCAGCATTATTCGCCAAACCCCATTCAGGTCGTAACTGTGCCCAATCACTGGCGCGTTTTTGTAAATCTCGTTCAAGTTGTATTTTATCTTTTGAAATAATCCCTAAACTTAATGCACGATTATTTTGTGCGAAAGTTGTCGCATCCGTTAGCCAGTTCTGCCATGGTTGCTCGCTGTTGACACCAAAACACACCACTTCATCCGTTGTCGTATTGTGTATAGATGCAATGAATTTAGTTTCTGCTGGGATATTCAATCCTAACTTGCTTAACTCAGCTCTCACACCTATAGTATTTAAAACTTGAGCTAGCACTTTTACGTTAACTTCGCCGGATTGACCACCGCATGCACCACAATCAAGACCAGCTGCATGTGGATTATTAGTTGAACTGCTACCATGACCAACCAACAGTATGGTTGGCGCAAAATATTCGTTCAAACCAATTGCATGCAAGATGTCTGCAGACAAACTAGCTAACTCTGAATCTGAAAGTAACTTCCCATCACGGCTTAATTGCCAAGCACCTGCTAAATCAATTTGATTAATACTGTGAAAAGGCTTGCGCGGGAATAGAGAGTTTTTCATTAAGCTCACAGCTCGATATAAACCTTGCGCTTCTACAAAACCAAAGTTTGACGGAGCTGTCTCACTACCTTGTTTTTCCGCAACTTGCCCGTTAATCATCTTGGTTGCATCTCTGCGCACAGTCGCAGAGCTTGTTTGTTCTACTCGGATAGAAGCTTTAAGTAAGCCAGGAAGTTGTGGGCGAGTGTATTGGCTTCCAGAAATTGTGTATTCAATCGGCAGTCCAAAAAAGCCAGCAAAACCTAGCGTTTGAATGGATGAATTTTGTGCTTCTAGGGCACGGCGCATAGGTTCTGAACGAACGTCAATACAAAAAATAGCCTGAAGTTGATGTTCCGTGACTTCACTTTGTTTGCTATTAAGTAATTGCTCATGTAATGGTTTCTGGTAAGAAAATTCCATAGCGCGATGCCAAACCCACAAGTATTCCTGTTTAGCATGCCAGGCTTTTTCTAATTCATTCTGTTGTGTAAGTTGTTGCTTGAATGTTGTTTTAATTAAATTAAACTTAACCGGTGATTGAGTCCCTGCGTGTTGCCACAATACCCAATCCCAAGCCATGCGAATGGCTAATAATTGTGTAAGTAAAGAATTATTTTTTCCTTCAAATGCATCTTGCCATGCTTCATATGCCAGCCAAGAAGCCCATCCGTGAATGTCTAATAAAAGCGCGTAGCAATATTCAACAAATGCATGCTCTGCCAAGTCTTCATCAAATAGTTCTGCATGAACCTTCGCAAAAAGGGCATCGACTTGGTTTGGCAAGCTCGAAAAATGTACACTCAAGCCGTGCTCGGACATCAATACTTCGATACCTTTGTCTTGACGAGACACATCTAACCATGTTTGATAGAAATTATTTTCTGAGTCCGCAATGTATTGCATTTGCTCCGGATATTGCAAATAAAGGGCAGTGAACTGACTAATTTGCTGAACTACTTCTTCTCTCCAAGGCATTTTTTGGTTGACTTGACCTGGATTCGAGTCAAGTAGATCACACACATTCAACCAATGGGACTCAATATCCTCAGAAGCCAAATAAGAAACAAGTTCATCCTCAGATGCCAGCACGGCTAACTCACTTGCTGCCAAATTGAGATGGCTAGATTTTATTTGCGCCTGCCACAAAGCGTGATAGTAAGACTTTGGCATTAGTAAATGCACATTGCCCAGAGCTTCCAATTTTGCAGCAACTTCAACCATTGGTAAGTCGCGCATTTTCCACCAAGGATTTACAGCAATTGATTTATCCAGTGGCCAACTTGGTGCAATACGATCACACGCACTCAGTACCTCATCTTGAATTTGAGTAGCTAGATATAACTCCTGCGTATTTTTTAAATTCATTTTTTCACCTCGAAAAGACCTAGTCGTGTTTGTACTGCATTTTTTGGGAGACTGATCGGCCATATTTTTAACGTGATACGTGTTGCCCATTCATCGAGATAAAAACCAGCATTAAGTGCAATAAATAGTTTTCTAGCGTAAATGTGACTTGGGCGATATTGCAATAATAAATACATCGCTAGCAAACCTAGGAACAGCATACTTACCCACAGATCCTCGGCTAAAATGAAAGCATGACTCACTGTCGGTAACATAGCGCCAAAGAATGTTTTTAATAAATAATAACTCGCTAAAAGCCCTATGCATTGGGCCAAGCTTTTTATTAAAGAAAGCGATTTTGGTTGATTTAAACGTGCAGCAAGCGTGAATGCCATCGCAAAACCAATGAGCAACCAAGGGCTAATAGGTAAAGATAGTCCTACAATCATATGTAAACTAGCTAGCAGACCTAGTGTAAAGATAGTCGAGACAAGCCAATTTAATCTGCTTGGCTTAGTTGCCAATACATAATTTTTTTGAATAGCATCATCTACGGCGCTACCCGAATTTAAAAATGCGTATGCTTTATAGCAAGAGTGAGCAATTAAGTGTAAAAATGCTAAGCTATATAAGCCCAAAGCACACTCTACTAACATCAAACCCATTTGCGCAATTGTTGACCAAGCTAAGCGCACTTTAATACTAATTCGTGTCATCATCACTAGTGCTGCAATGACTGTTGTAAGTCCTGCTATCAAGAGCACCATCCATTGCGCGATTTGGCTTTGACTAAATAACGGAGCAAACAATAGCAATAAAAATCCACCCATGTTGATTACGCCAGCGTGCATGAGCGCTGATACTGGCGTTGGTGATTCAACAACTTGAATGAGCCAGCCATGCAGTGGCAGTTGCGCGCATTTGATGAGTGCCGCTAAAGCCAATAATAGCGCAGCGATTTGATCTTGCCAGACCAGACTTGCAGTTGGATATTCATTAAGAATTTCGGATATTAATAAAGTATTATGGTGGGAATAAAGTAGAAAAAAAGCTACTGCTAAACAGATCTCTGCAAACCGAGCGAATATATATTTTTTATGAGCAGCTAATGTCGCCCGATAACGTTCGGGATAAAACATTAGCAACTTATGCATCCCCAAGCTAATGCCCACCCACGCCAACCAAAAAACGATGAGATTATTGCTTGATACGGTTACCATCACGGCATATACAGTGAGTAAGAACCAGCGCAAAAACCTTCGGTTATCAGAGTCAGCTTCAAAATTTGTTTTGGCATAACAAAGCACAATAAACGAGATAAAACTAATCAATACAAGCATTGTAACGTTTAGAAGATCTTGCCTAAGCCAGTTTATTGACCATGGGGTAACGTGATGCGTAAGCATTAATATCCACGAAGTAAGCGCGAATATGGTGCTAACACCAACGGCGCCTTTGGCAAGCTTCCACCGTGAGTGGAATATGTCCAATACTAGCCCCACTAGCGGCAGTATTACCGCGATAGGTAGTAGGTAAGTAGATAAATTTGCTAACTGCATGTGTTTCTCCTTATTGCCAATTTTAGTTGCAGGAGTATCGCACAGAGTTATGATTAAAAAAATTAGATTATAATTAACTAATCATTCTTTTTTAAAGAACATTCATGAGCAAACTTAATTACCATCACTTAAACTACTTTTGGGAGGTAGCCAAGCAAGGTAATTTAACTAAGGCTGCTGAGAGGTTGCATATTTCTCAATCCGCGCTTTCGTCACAAATTTCGCAGCTTGAGCATAATATGGGAGTCCAACTTTTTTCTCGTCAAGGTAGAAAGCTAGTATTGACAGACATTGGCTACACTACATTTTCTTATGCCGATGAAATTTTTAAGAGAGGAATAGAATTAGAAGCCTTATTACTACAAGGGCTAAAAGCAAAAAATCAGGTAATAAAGATTGGCGTGCTTGCTACAATGTCACGTAATTTTATTGAAGGCTTTGTTGAACCTCTAATTAATAGACCTAATACTAAGTTCTCACTTTATGCCAGAGGACAAGCTCCACTCCTTAATGCACTAGCAAACCATCAAATAGATATTGCTTTAACTAACATTGAAGTCAATGGTGCTAATGATCAACTTTGGCAATGTCAACTTCTTGCAAGACAACCAATTGCTGTGATTGGTCGATCTGGTTTAGGGTTAAGTGAGACGTTCTCAAGTGATTATGCTACTCAAAACTGGATATTACCGGTTGAAGATAGTCCAATTCGTTCTGCATTTGATGGGTTTTGTGCTATTCATCAATTCAGCCCCAATATTGTCGCTGAAGCCGACGATATGGCCATGCTGCGTCTTTTGACCCGCGATACAGACGCAATCGCTGTGATGCCTGAAGTGGTTGTTAAAGACGAGCTTAAAAGTGGAGAGCTCGTAAGTTATATGAGGCTTCCTAATATCTATGAATATTTTTATGCAGTCACAGTAAAGCGCCATCTGCCCAATGAGGTTATAAATGAATTAATGCTAAATGCAGTAAAAGCTTAATAGCTATCTTTATAAATTGATTTTATAAAACATAATAGTTTACGCGGCATTTTCAGAAGTTAGCATCAGCATAAATGCGTGCAATAGCGGTTTAATACGCTACCTCCAGCCTTGTGTAAATAAGCTTACATCTTTTAATTGTTGCCAAAGCAGCAACTGCGTTCGCTTTGAATGAACTGCCTCAAGCTCAATCATTTCAATGACTTGAATAGGCGCTTCCGACCAAATAAGTTTAGTCACTATAAAATGCTTTTCCTTATTGCTTGGAGTAACAGCGGTCCATTTGCTATTAAGTAGTTTTTTGGGACTTAAAATTCTTTTTTGTAGTTTCATTTTTGTATTGATTAGCTTTATTTCAAACGCAACTAAATTTAAAACGGCGTTTTTAAGGAAACGTTTACGGCACTTTCATACTCTATAAACAATAATTGTTAATAGGAAATTCAAGATGAAAAAAACAGCATTAATAACAGGTGCTACGGGCGGTTTGGGCCAAGCGATGGCGAAAAAGTTGCTAGTCAATGACTGGCAATTAATTCTAGTAAGCCGTGACTCACAAAAAATAAAAGATATATATGGAGAAGATCACACACAAATCATCGCCGACAGTAGCAATGTTGATGGCGTTAAGCAGCTATTTGAAGCGTTAAAAATACATAACATAGTACCTACAGCGCTAGCGCATTGCGTGGGGAATATCCGCCTTGGTGCGCTTCATAGAATGACCGAAACAGACTTTGTTGATTGTATGACCACTAACTTATTTAGTGCTTTTTATACCTTAGCCGCATTTATTGATAACTTAAAACAATCTTCTACCGCAGGCTCTGCAGTGCTTGTTTCCTCAGCAGCTGCAAGTATTGGCACACCAAACCATGAGGCGATAGCGGCGGCAAAAGGTGGTTTAGAAGCGCTTGTAAGAAGTGCAGCGGCAACGTATGCAAGTGCAGGCATTCGTATCAATGCAGTTGCTCCTGGTATTTTAGATACGCAAGCGGCGGCCAAAATTTTAAGTAGTGATTTAATGCGCGAAATGGCCGCTAAGCAATATCCAATTAAAGGGATTGGTAATGCAGAAGATGTTGCTGATTTAATGGCTTGGTTGTTATCAGAATCAGCAAGCCGCGTAACAGGGCAAGTATGGTCAATAGATGGCGGCTTTTCTAGCATCAGGCCCATTGTTAAATAGCGTATTAGGTTTGATTAATAAGATTTTAGAATCACAGAGCATAATTAATCCTAATAATGTAAATAACTTAACGGTTTTTTACAGACACATTTTGGTAATGTGTAAAAACTTAAATCACTGAACTAATCTTCAAAAAATCACACCAATTGATACATTTATTTTGGAGTGTAGTAATGAAAAAAACTAGCGTATGGATTGGCGTTTTATTGTTTGTTGTTGCGTCACAATTTGCTTATGCCAATCATCATGAGTCAGGCGATGCCAAGCATGGTGATAAATGCGAAGGTATGACACAAGGTGACTTTGGTATTTCAGGTTTAGATGCAAACAAAGACGGTGCTATCACTAAAGAAGAGTATTTATCTGGTGACAAAAATAACACAGAAAAAACTTTTAAACACATAGATGCAAACAGTGACGGTAAGCTAGACGCGCCAGAGCAAAAAGAGATTGAAGCCGTATACAAAGAAATTCATCAGAAATACAAAGCAAAAACAACCACTATGTAGCTTA
>JBDNJL010000134.1:0-2795 GCA_041687795.1 Methylotenera sp.
ATTTAAAAAATGCTAAGTTTAAAAAATTGTTTTACTTAAAACTGTCCTAGCTAGGTGACACAAATTTATGACTCAAAAACTTACTTGTTTAATTGTGGATGACGAAACTGATATTCGTGAGCTACTGATGATGACCTTTGCCCGCATGGATATTGATGCGTTCAGCGCAAGCGGTGTAGCTGAAGCAAAATCGCTCCTAAAACAACGTCAATATGCACTTTGCTTAACCGATATGCAAATGCCAGATGGAACTGGCTTAGAGTTGGTTCAACATATCAGCGAGCATCATGCAGGTTTACCAGTTGCTGTGATTACCGCGCATGCTAGTACAGAAAATGCTGTGCTTGCACTTAAAGCTGGCGCTTTTGATTATTTAACCAAACCAATCTCACTTAAACAATTACGCCCTCTTATTGGGTTTGCGCTTAAACTTTCAACCCAGTCGACCAGCCAACATACCAGCACCGTTGAAATGATTGGTACTTCTGAGCCTATAGAGCATGTACGCGGTATGATTGCTAAGCTTGCCCGAAGCCAAGCCCCAGTTTATATCAGCGGTGAATCTGGTAGCGGTAAAGAGCTTGCTGCAAAATTAATTCACAAAAATAGTGCTCGTCGTGATGGCCCTTTTATTGCTGTGAACTGTGGCGCCATTCCTGAAAATTTGATGGAGAGCGAGTTTTTTGGTTACAAAAAAGGTGCATTTACGGGTGCAAATCAAGATAAAGAAGGCATGTTTCAAGCAGCTAATGGCGGTACTTTGTTTTTAGATGAAGTTGCTGACTTGCCGCTAGCCATGCAAGTAAAGCTACTACGTGCCATTCAAGAGAAAAAAGTACGCATGGTGGGCAATACGACTGAAGAGTCTGTAGATGTTAGGATTATTAGTGCGACACATAAAAACTTAAATGCAATGATGGATTCTGGCTTATTTAGGCAAGATTTGTATTACCGACTTAACGTAATTCAACTCAAAATGCCAGCACTACGGGATCGTCCGAGTGATATTCCGCTGCTAGCGAAGCTATTATTGTCTAGACAATGTGCAAGTTTAAATATTGCCATGCCTCTCATTGACGATACAGCCAAAGTCTACATTGCAAAACTGCAGTTTCCGGGTAATGTACGCGAGCTAGAAAACATGCTTGAAAGAGCACTAGCAATGTGTAACGGGGAAACTATTACTGTTGAAGATTTAATGAACGAAGATACATTTAGACTAGAGGCTACCAAAAAACCATCTTTTGACCCGGATCAAACACTAGAAGTAAGTTTGTCTGACTACCTAGAAGACATAGAAAAAAGAGCAATTATTAAGGCGCTTAACAAAGCGAATAATAATAAAACTGCTGCCGCAAAATTACTGGGCGTGAGCTTTAGAACCTTACGTTACAGATTGGCGAAGTTAGGATTAGCAAAAGAAGAGGATACTGATGTAGAAGCAGATTCAGAAGACGAAACTTAACGATAAAGGTAGTATTAAAAATGCCTGCTAAATGCAGGCATTTTTTTGATTAGCTTTTACCTTTAAGTGTAAATAACTTAACGGTTTTTTGCAGACACATTTTTAAACAAACACCAGCAATAAATAGCTTACGTACAAAGCACCGTTTAATATTATATGCCATACTCTTAACTGACCTTTTTCTGCCATAAAACGTAACCAAATAGCAGCAATCAGAGTGACTACAAAACTTATAACAATCTCACTTTGTGGTTGCCATGGCGTTAGCATAATACCGATTGCTGGTAACAATGTACCTTGAAACACCATTGCACCAGTGATATTACCAAACGCCATGGTATCTTTACCTTTACGAATCCATAAAATGCTGTTCACTTTTTCAGGCAATTCTGTGGCAATTGGAATCACGAGTAAAGAGAGCAATAACGTTGAAATACCTAAGATACTTGCCGCCTCTTCTACTCCGCCAATAAAACCTTTAGCGCCTGCGACTAATAAAACTAATCCTAGAGTAATTTGCAAACCAATCGTGTAGCCATTCGTTGGAATACCAAGTCTGTTTAAAAACATGGGGTCATGAGCTTGTGTTGCGTGACCATCTGCTACCAATGCTTTTGATGAGCGCAAGGTTTGCACAATGTACACTACGTAAATAGATATCATAACTAAACCAATGCCAATTTTAGCTTCCATATTTTCATGTGGGATATATAAAGCAGCAGCAGCTACCAAAAATGCGCCAACAAAGTAATTTAGGTCGCGTTTTAAGCCTGTGCGCTCTGGGCGTAAGTGACCATCTAGACCTCGCGCTTTAAGTACTGACATTGCCATTAAAAAGATAGAAAGCGTTGCGAGCATAAGCGGCGCACCTAAAATTGCACCAACGCCAATTTCATGATTGGTACTTGAGTTTTGCGTGCCTGCAAAAATTGCAATAATTGGCACAGAAGCCTCTGGCAAAGCTGTGCCAACAGCAGCGAAAATTGAACCAGTGACGCCCTCAGAAATTTTGAGTTTTTCACCTAAATGCTCAAGCGCATTTGTAAATACTTCTGCCGCTACTAAAATTACAATGAGCATGCAAAACAGGATTAAAAAAATCATTGTTGAATTTCCTTTAGTTAAATGTAAATACCTGCTAAAAAACTTAATATTTTGTAAATAAGATCAATTTTATCGCGTTGTTTTAATGCGCGGGTGATTTTTACTCGAATTTTCGCATAAAATTACGAGCATGGAATTGTACAAGATTGACAATCATGGTTTTGTGAAAAATGCGGTGCAAATTACATCGCCTAATCACGACAGCCGTGTCAATAGTTCTGATGAC
>JBDNJL010000135.1:0-2916 GCA_041687795.1 Methylotenera sp.
CACAGGCTTGGTCGTTTGCATGCTTTTTAAATAAGCATTTGGCAAATCACAACCAAAGGTTTCTAGCACAACATCTGCGTTGCAATGCTCAGCTAAATGCCAGTGACATATTTCTACTTTTTGTATTGTTTGTGAAGGTTTGTCACTTAATAATTGCGGAATAATTTTGACAGCTGTCGCGTGGTTATCTACAAATAAACGCACTTGAATGCATGAATACTCATGTGCCAATTGCTGGGAGAGTCGCCAACACACACCAATATCGCCATAGTTATCCACGACTTTACAAAAAATATCCCAGCGGCGTTTAATCATTGGTGTTTTAAAAGTGTTGTCACAACTAAAATGCGACAGGTTGTAAGTTTTCTGTGTCGCTTATAGCGGTGGGTAGGGTGTAAGTAACGTCAGTAATTTCATACTCTTCATCACCTGCTGGCGTTGGTACTTTAACAACATCACCAATTTGCTTAGCCAGAACCGCTTTTGCTAAAGGTGAAACCCAGCTTATGTAGCCTAGTGAGGGTGCAAGTTCATCTTGCCCAACAATTCTATATGTATGCTCTGCTTCATCTTTTAGTGAAAATAATGTCACCCAAGCGCCAAAAAATACTTTTTCTAACCCTTGTTGCATGGCTGGGTCTACAATCACGGCTAAATCCATGCGCTGCATTAAAAACCGTAAGCGGCTATCAATTTGGCGTAAGCGTTTTTTACCATAGATATAATCTCCATTTTCGCTTCTATCGCCATTGCCTGCCGCCCAAGAAACCACTCGCACCACTTCTGGCCGCTCAACTTTTAATAGCTGATGGAACTCAGCCTCAAGCTTTGTGTGACCTTCTGGTGTAATGTAGTTTTTTTGATCAGCCATAACTTTTTCTACTTAGACTGAGTAGTCACTGTCCTTTCTAACAGTTTAATGCCATTCACGTAATAAGGAGTTTCACCAAAACAACTAGAAGGTACGCCTTTATGTTCCTCGTAGGTGATCTTTACACGCTCGCCTAAAGAGTCGTTTACTTTTTTTGCAATGGCTGCGTCTTTGACCGTAAAGTTAAACTTTTCGGCTTGTGTGCCTGGCATAGACACTAAAACAATTTCACCTTCCCACGTTTTGCACACATAACCCTTGAGTGAAAATTTTTGCACATAGCCAGCCCGTTCGCCAAATGAGTAGACCCAGCTAAGAGTTGCCCAAGTGTACAAGCTGAATAAAATAAGTGGTAATGTGATAAATAAAATGAGGTATTTCAACAAAGATTTAAATTTTCCTAACATGTCGAACACCTTTTAACGATGGCTATGTGCAAGCATTAAGTTTAAAGTATTTTCAACACGTTGAATTAAATTTAAGCGTTAAACGCTACAATCGTGGCAATACTATATTTTGTAATCACCTAACGTAATGACTTCAAAACCCATCATTATTTGCGCAACGTCACGCTTAGCTCGTGGCATGTTGTTGCGTGCTGAAAAAGCGGCGCTAGCAGCGGAGCAGCAACAGTGGCAAATGGTAGAAGCTCTAACTTTACAGCAATGGCTATCACAAATACTAAACGAGGCAATATTGTTAGGAGATATTGCTAGCAATACGTTACCAACTCACACATTAAGTATCGTGGCAGAAGCTTTTTTGTGGGAGCAGGCGATTTCGCAATGTTTAGCTAAACATGAAGCGTCAGCATTGTTTGACGTGCGTGCGATGGCTAAATCTGCTATTGAAGCCAATCAACTAATGTTTGATTGGCAAATAACAGAAGCTGAGATAAATGACTATTTTATTAGCCAAGAAACGCGACAGTTTCTGCGTTGGCGGCATACATTTGCTACAATTTGCCTGAAAAAAAATGCCATTGAAGTAGCGCAATTAACCGCTTTGCAAATTGATTTATTAATTAAAAATATTTTTGATTTGCCGACACAAATTATCCTTGCAGGATTTGACCGTATTACGCCATTGCAGCAACGATTATTTCATGCTTTAAGTGAAAAAGGCTGCAGCATTGTTTTTGATGATGCGAACACAACTGAAGCAAAAAGCCAAATCAATCATTACGCCTTGGCAGATAGTCATGCGGAATGTCGGGCAGCAGTAGCTTGGGCGCGCGATAAATTAGCAGAAAATCCAAACTTGCAATTGGCCATATTAAGTCCAGCATTGGGTAATATTCGCCGTGAGTTAACCGATTTATTAGACGACACATTTCATCCTGAAACGCTATTGCCGCAATATGCTGAGATGCCCCGTTGTTACGACTCATCTATTGGCTTATTGCTGACTGAATATCCTATAGTGCATAGCGCTTTGCAATTACTACGTTTAGCCTGCAACAAAAGTCCACTTAACTTTTCTGAAATAACACCGATACTTCAAGATGCCTATTGGGGCGCGGCACATGAGTTATCTGCAAAAGCACAATTAGACGCGACTTTGCGACAACGACTAAATGCACATTACAGTTTAGAGATGCTCATAAAAATATCTTCAAACCTACAAACTGAAGGTGTACTTGTTACTGAAACCACACAACATTTGAAAAAAATTGGCCAATTTCAGCAGCAAACTATTGCCCATCCACAGCAATTGCCTTCTGCTTGGGCGGTAATATTCACAAAATTATTAGAGGGGCTCAATTGGACAAAAACCCGTAGCTTAACCAGCCATGAATATCAAACACAGCAAGCATTTTTAAAGCTCTTCCAAGCGCTTGGAGCGCTAGATGTAATGTTAGGAAAAGTTGCGTCCAATGAAGCTTTGAGTAAATTGCTAGCGTTGTGTCAAGCAACAATGTTTCAACCAGAAGCGGTTGGTGACGTGCATATTCAGCTACTTGGCCTACTTGAAACCCCAGCCTTAGCATTGGATGCAGTATGGGTATTGAATATGAATGACCAGCATTGGCCTCCCGCAGTAAA
>JBDNJL010000136.1:0-6366 GCA_041687795.1 Methylotenera sp.
GCTGCTTTTTACCACGAGCGTAAAGATGATGTTGCGGTGCAAAATCGTCAGCTGGCAAATGCGCTGGCAAACACGATTCCTGTTGCAAATACAATTGTGAGTGCTAAAGAAGATACGATTGAATTAGGCTTTAATCAACTAGCGGATAGTTTTGATTTCGAGCACGGCGGTTTTGGTTCTGCGCCAAAATTTCCAAATCCAGCGGATATTACTTTATTGCTACACCAAGCTAAAGCGGGCAACTTAAAAGCGGAAGCTATGGCGTTACAAATGTTGTCAGCAATGGCAAATGGTGGAATTTACGACCAAATTGGTGGTGGTTTTTGCAGGTATTCGGTTGATGCACGCTGGAATATCCCGCACTTTGAAAAAATGTTATACGACAACGGGCAATTGCTTTTTTTATATACCGATGCTTGGCAACTGAGTAAAAACGCAGCGCAAAAAGAAATTTACGCACAAGTGATTGCAGAAAAAGTGGCCTTGCTACAATGCGAAATGCGCTCGAATGGTGGCGCTGCAAAAGGTGCGTTTTATTCATCACTTGATGCAGATTCAATTAATGCTGATGGGCATAGCGCAGAAGGCGCGTTTTATATTTGGCAGGCTGATGTTGTAAAAGCCTTACTCACACCAGAAGAATTTGTGGTGACTTCGCGCACCTTTGGCTTTGGCCGCGCAAGCAATTTTAAAGATCCTCACGAGCATTATCAAGCTTGGCACGCTTATATTGCATTGCAACCAGATGAAGAAGATAAACCGCTTCTAGCCTCTGCTAAAGCTAAGTTATTTGTCGCGCGTGAAGCGCGAACTCGACCAGGGTTGGATGATAAAATTCTTACCTCGTGGAACGCCTTGGCAATTAAGGGTCTAGCCCGAGCTGGCTCAGTGTTTGGGCGTGATGATTGGATTACTTTTGCTGAAAATGCAGTAGATTTTATTGCCAAAAATTTGTGGATTAAAAATGCTGATAATCAGCGCCAATTATTAGCTACCGCAAAAGAGAGTAACGGCAAATTAAAAGTGCATTTAAATGCGTACCTAGATGATTATGCATATTTGCTAGATGCTTTAATTGAGCTAACGCAAACGCGATATAGAGCGCAAGATTTGCAGTTTGCTGAAGACATTGCAGAGGCTTTATTAGAAAACTTTGAAGCTGAAGAGGGTGGTTTTTACTTTACAGCGCACAAGCATGAGCAATTGATTCATCGCGCCAAACATGGCTATGATAATGCCACGCCAAATGGCAATGGTATTGCCGCAGTGGCATTGCAGCGTTTAGGGCATATATTGGGTGAAGCGCGCTATTTACATAGCGCAGAGCGAGCGTTGCAAGCCTTTGATAGCACAATTAAACGTAATCCAGCAGGTTGTGCTAGTTTAAGCCACGCCTTAGAAGAATATTTAACGCCGCCAAGCGTGGTGATTGTTCGTGGAGAAGCACAAAAAATAGGTGTCTGGCAAAAAGCGTTAAGTTTGTATTACAAGTCACACACTTTATGTTTTTACCTAGACGAAACAGCAACTAAGTTACCACTTAGTTTAGAAAGAAAGTTAGGCGATGATGTCAACGCATGGATATGCAATGGCGTTGTGTGTTCTGCAAGCATGGATAATTTAGAGTTATTAACGCATGAAATTATATGATTTAAATTGGTGAAATTTAAAATTATAGGTATGATAATTCATTGCGAAAATATGTAAACAATAAAATATTAAAGCAATAACTTAGCTTGGGTTTAATAGGTTTAATTTAAGGAGATAGCATGAAAGCATTATTATTAACAATAGCTGCTGCTGGTTCTATGTTGCTTGCAGCGCAAGCTAATGCTGTAGACGCAAAAGCGGCTGAAGCCTTGGCACAAAAAAGTGGTTGTTTAGCTTGTCACAGCATTGATAAAAAAGTACTAGGCCCATCTTACAAAGATGTAGCAGCTAAGTACAAAGGTGACAAAACTGCAGAAGCAAAACTGGTGGCAAAAATTAAAGCTGGTGGTAGCGGCGTGTGGGGCGCAGTCCCAATGCCACCAATGGGCGCGCAAGTTAAAGAACCAGACATCAAAACAATCGTTCAATGGATACTTTCACTATAAGTGATCAATTAATGTTTTTAATTCCTAGCTAGTAAATAAAGCTTACGAATATTAAGCAAAAAAGCCAGTTCAAAAGACTGGCTTTTCTTTGTGTCCATTTTATTTAATGATTACTTTGTTCTTTGTTCAGCTTGCTATGATGTATTGAATAAACAAAGTAAAAAACAATACCAATTAAAATCCAGCTACCAAATCTCATCCAAGTCGCGGCTGGCAAAAAACACATTAACGCGCCACAAGATAAAATGCCCAGCACTGGAATAAGTGGGTTCCATGGATTTTTAAATGGACGTAAAAGATTTGGTTGCCGAATACGCAACACAATAACGCCAATACACACCATGATAAAGCTGGCTAGCGTACCAATATTAACCGTTTCAGCCAGTTCACCTAGTGGGATAAAACCAGCAACGATAGAAACAATTAAACCGCACACTAAAATAATTTTAGTAGGTGTTTGGCGGTCTGGGTTTACTTCTGAGAACACAGCTGGAATCAAGCCATCGCGGCTCATGGCAAATAATATGCGTGTTAAACCGTAAAGCAACACTAATAATACTGTGATTAATCCAGCGAGCACCCCAGTAGCAACCAAAGTAGATGCCCATGTATAGCCGATTTTGGTTAATGCAAACGCGACTGGAGATGATACGTTGAGCTCGGTATAAGGCACAATACCAGTGAGTAAAGCAGAAACAATAATATAGATAAGGGTGCAAAATACAAGTGAAGCAAGTAAGCCAATGGGTAAATCGCGCTGTGGGTTCTTAGCTTCTTCTGCGGCGGTAGAAACTGCGTCAAAACCAAAATAAGCAAAAAATACCAACGATGCACCAGCTAATATACCAATATTTTTACCGTTTTCTAAACTTGAAAACCAGCCGAATGGCATAAATGGGTGCCAGTTATCAGTATTAATATGCAAGCTAGCCAGTGCAATAAATATGGCAATAGTAGAAAGCTTAATCACCACAATAATATTGTTAAAACGAGCACTTTCTTTAACGCCAATAATCAGCAAAATAGTTAGTACCCAAATAATGGTAAACGCCGGTAAGTTAATTAAGCCACCCACCATAGGCGCTTTAATCAAGGCTTCAGGCAAGTGGATATTAAAGTTGGACAGTGTGTTGACAAAATAACCTGACCAACCATTAGCAACAGCGGCAGCACCCACACCATATTCTAAAAGCAATATCCAACCCATTACCCAAGCGATAAATTCACCAAATGCAACATAACTATAACCATAAGCACTACCAGATCCGCCTACGGATGATGCAAGCTCAGCATAGGCGAGCGCAGCAAATGCTGAAGCTACACCGGCGATAATGAAGGAAATGACAACAGCAGGGCCAGATTGAGTGGCGGCGGCAATGCCAGTGAGCACAAAAATACCAGTACCTATCGCGCAACCAATGCCCAGAAGTGCTAAATCATATGCAGTTAAGCATTTTTTTAAACCAGTGTCCGAGTGTCCTACAATTAGTTTAGTGCGAAGCAACTGCTTTAGCATAGTTCGTTGTCCCTTTTTAGTGCATAAATATGTGTAAATACTTGTTTATTTGACCATTTGCTAAGGTAGTGATACTTAATTGCCACCGAAAAACACAGAAAGCACATTAATCATATCACTATGGTCTTGCACACCAGCACTCTCACGCAAGCTATGCATTGCCCACATTGGCGAACCTACATCTACCGTTGCAATACCTAAACCTGATGCAATAATCGGTCCAATTGTGCTGCCACAGCCTAAGTCTGTGCGGTGTGCATATTGTTGATAAGCTACGCCTGCGCTTTCGCAAAGTAGCATAAAGCGTGCGGCGCTGTCGGCATTGGTTGCATAGCGTTGGTTTGAATTGGTTTTAATCACCACCCCTTGATTAATATGCGCGTGATGACATGGCTCGTAAGCACTTGGGTGGTTGGGATGATAAGCATGCGCCATATCTGCGCTAATAAAAAAGCTTTTTGCGCCTGCGCGCGCGGCATCTTCAGTGCTGAGTTTGCATTGCATAGTGATACGATTCGCTACATCTTTTAAAAAACTACCGCTTGCACCTGTGGTGCTTTCGCTGCCAACTTCTTCATGGTCAAACAGCGCGCAAATTATAGTGGCTTCTGGTTTTTTAGCTTGAATCATCGCAGTCAGCGCTGCGTGACATGAAGCTAAATTATCTAATTGGCTATTCGCAATAAACTCTTGATTCGCACCCCAAAAACTACCTTTTTGCGTGTCGTAGACATTAAATTCCCAGCTTAAAATATCGGCTGGATCGGCTTTGATATTCTCGGCAACTAGGGCTAAAAATTGCGATTCTGCAGTTTCACCATCAATATTCATACTAAAAATTAACGGTAACTCTGTTTGTTTGTTAAGCTTCAAACCCTTGTCATTCACTTCACGATTCATGTGTATGGCTAAGTTTGGCAAGCGCACGATGCTTTCTTTAAACAAACTTAACCGATTTTCATAGGCACATTTTTTACTATTTGAGCGTAGCGTCACTCGCCCAGCCAAGCTTAAATCGCGGTCTGTAAACGTTGCTAAAATTGGCCCGCCATACACTTCCACGCCAATGCGCGTTAAGCCATCACTCGCAAAAGCTGCATGTGGTTTTAAGCGTAAGCCAGGCGAATCTGTATGTGCACCGACCATATTAAAGCCAGTTTCTGCAAGAGGTTTTGAGCCTAGCCTAAACGAAATGATAGAAGCGTCGCCTTGGGTAACAAAATAACTACCGCCTTGCGCAAGCTGCCATGCATCTGATTCATTAAGCTCAGTAAAGCCATCTGCTGATAAACGCTGTTTTGCTGTTTCAACTGCATGCCAAGGGCTTGGGCTAACGTCTATAAAATCCAGCAAATCTCGGGCTTGATTTCGCGCCAATTGGGTGATGTTAATTTGAAATTTAGCCATAATAGATTGTCTTTACTTACAATTTAAGCAGAACCTTAACTACAATTAAGCCAGTTTTTATCGATTAAAAAGTCAGAATATAATTTAGCTTCTGCGCTACCATTTTCTGGTTTCCAATCGTAGCGCCATTTCACAATGGGTGGCATGGACATCAATATGGATTCTGTTCTGCCATTAGATTGCAAACCGAATAGTGTGCCGCGGTCAAATACTAAATTAAACTCAACGTATCGACCACGTCTGTAAGCCTGAAAGTCACGCTCTTGCTCGCCATAAGGCGTATCTTTACGACGTTGTGCAATCGGTAAATATGCTTGCAAAAAGCTATCGCCCACTGCCCGTTGTAGCGCAAAACTGCGTTCAAAACCAAGCGCATTAAAGTCATCAAAGAAAATGCCACCAATGCCCCGTGGTTCTTTACGATGTTTAAGATAAAAATACTCATCGCAATGTTTTTTAAAGGTCGGGTAATAGCTAGTATCAAAAGCATCTAAAGCGCTTTTGTTAGTACGATGAAAATGAACACAATCTTCTTCAAAACCGTAGTAAGGGGTTAAATCCATGCCGCCGCCAAACCACCAAATATCTTCTGTACCTATTGCAGAGTTTTCAGGTGCTTTCGCTAAAAAAAACCGAATATTCATATGTACGGTTGGCACAAAAGGGTTGTGTGGATGCAACACTAAAGAAACGCCCATCGCTTCCCAAGCTCGACCTGCAGCTTCTGGATGCGCAACTGTTGCTGCAGGTGGTAATTTGTTGCCCAAAACGTGAGAAAATCCAACGCCAGCACGTTCAAATACATTGCCGCCTTCAAGTAAGCAGCTTGTACCTCCACCACCTTCTGTTCTATTCCAGCTATCGTGTAAAAATGATTTTCCATCTACAAGCTCTAGCGCTTCTACAATCTTAGTTTGTAGGTTTTGTAAATAATGTAAAACAGCTCGGCTGCTAATGGTTTCTTTAAGTGATACTTTGTTGGTCATCTTATTAAGCCTTTTACCGCCCGGTAACCTATATCTGTTCTAAAGTGCGCACCGTTAAATTCAATGCTATCAATAATTTTGTAAGCTTGTTGCTGAGCAAATTTAACCGTTTCACCTAACGCTGTGACGCACAATACACGACCGCCTGCAGTCATTACTTTCCCATCTACTAATTTTGTACCTGCATGGAATACAACTGCTTCAATTGAGTCTTTTGGTAAGCCAGTAATTTCGTCGTTCAAACGTGGCGTATCTGGATAATTGTGTGATGCTATTACAACGCCGAGCGCAGTGCGTCTATCCCATTCAGTTTCTGCTTTATCTAGTGTGCCATTGATGGCATGCTCGGCAAGTGCGACAA
>JBDNJL010000137.1:0-7612 GCA_041687795.1 Methylotenera sp.
TAAGATAGCATGCCCACAAAAAGAAATGTCTTTATGTGTTTCTGCTAAATCTAAACCTTTTTTACTTTTAAACCATTGTCGGTTTTTATCAATTAAACTGATAAGTGCGATTGGGGTTTCACAAATCTGTGAGGCAAGTTGAGTAATACCATCGAATAGAATTTCAGGCAAGGTGTCAAGAATATTGTAAGAATTTAGCTCGTCAAGGCGGTCGCTCTCGTTTGGCAAGACCAATGGAGATTTCAAAATTAAGACCCCCTTTTAAGCTAGTTAAATAAAATATTAGAATTAATACTCTGTATAACCTATAAATGGTGCTAGTAAATTGGGCACATTCGACAATTAATAAAGATATTTAGTATTAATAACGGCAGTTGAGAACAACTACTTTATACTTTACTCAATGATTAATCAAAATATTTGTTTAATATGAATATTTTTATAACTTTTTTTCAGAGATTAAATGTCCTGTTACGTAAATGCGAAAAAGTATGAATGATATTGGACCTTTATACTACTAACGGGAGGAACGGGATTGAACTGGAAATTATCCGGTTTTAACCCGTCTTTCCTACTATCGATGTTTGATTGTTACGCTACAACATCAAACATTGGAACTTTTTAAAGATAGCTTACAGTTATTGACATTACTCCAAGCGCGCTAAAGCGCTGACCCCTTTAAAATCCTTTCTCCTATAACACTGACTATCATCTGACCAGTCTGCGCAGTCGCTAATACTTTAATTTCAATTTTTTAATTATTAGGACTAAATGTTAAAGTTCATGTATGGATTCTAGTCGGCACAGTTACTATGCCATCCGTTACCCCGTCAATTTCATAATTTTTTTCTTCTAAGTATTTATTAGGCTTAATATTCCATTCTCTAGCAACCTTGATTGGGTGCTCTTTTCGACTTATTGTCGGTCCACCTTGTACTTTCACAAACGCTTGCCATTTTTTACTATCTGCAACTTTCCATATTCCAAATAGCAATCAACTAAGTCTACCCCCCCCCGAAGGCGAGGCCACACGTTCGATTCTTGTCGGGGCGCCAATTTGAAAGTGCTGGTAATAAAAAAGCTGGACTTTAGGTCCAGCTTTTTTATTTAATACTGTTTACAAAATGTGTCTGTAAAAAACCGTTAAGTATTTACGAATAAACAGCATCGCCAATAGGTTATTTGCAGATTACTAACCAAAACACTGACCAAAATACTAGTTTGTCGTTGTAGTTGCAGCTGCAGGTTCAGCAACAAAAATTTCTACACGGCGATTTTTTGAGCGGTTTGCTTCAGTATCATTTGCTACAAGTGGCTCGCGAGAACCGCGACCTTCAATGCTAATGCGGCTCATTTGTACGCCACGGTTACTTAAATAATCGCGCGCACTTGACGCACGATTGACTGATAGCGGATTGTTAATAGCATCAGTACCAGAGCTATCAGTGTGGCCAATAATAGTAACCTTAGTATTTGTATTGCTGCTCAAACTAGTGGCAAATTTATCCAATACTGGACGAAAGTTTGCCTTAATATCTGAGCGACCTTTATCAAAGGAAATATCACTTGGAATATCTAGTTTTAAACGATTATCTTCGGTTTGCGTTACTGCAACGCCAGTGCCTGCGGTAGCTGCTTCCATCTCACGCTTTTGCGTTTCCATTTTTTTTGACCATACGTTACCTGCAATTGCACCACCTGCTGCGCCAACCCCAGCGCCAATCACAGCGCCTTTAGTGCCGCCAGCAAGGGCGCCTACTACTGCGCCCACTCCAGCGCCAATCCCTGCGCCTTTGGCTGTACCTTTTTGCGTTTCTGACATGCTCGCGCAACCGCCTAATGTGAAAATCGCAGCAATTGAAACTACTAATATTGAATGACGCATAAAATTCCTTTTTGTAAGTTATTGAACGGTGCCGGCTGATTTAAAATAACCGTTTTAAACATCCTTTATAACCAGCTTGGCTTGAAACGTTTGAAATAGTTAACTTGTTGACACCTATTCTATCTACACCAAATTGCAGTGGGTATAGGCGTATTCCTACAAACGGCTTTCTAATGACTCCCAACGCGCCAAAACTGTTTCAATTTGTTTTTCAACGTTAATGAGAGAGGCTTGCAACACTTTTACTTTCTCTGGTTCTTTTGTGTAAATTTCAGGCTTAGCAAGTTGGTTGTTAATTTCAGCTTGCTCGGCTTCTAAGGCTTCAAGCGCTGCAGGTAATTCTTCAAGCTCCTTGCTTTCTTTAAAGCTTAATTTATTAGTGGCTTCTTTAATTGTAGATTTTGCAGCCGCAGGTTTTTGGTTATTCGTCTTTAACTCTGTATTTTTACCTGCTAAACGTTGCTGGGTAAAGCGTTGCCAATCGTCATAACCACCACCAAATTCTGTGAGCACGCCATTGCCTTCAAACGCAATCACTTGCGTGACGGTATTTTCTAAAAACGCACGGTCATGGCTGACTAAAAATAGTGTGCCAGCAAACTCTTGCAGTAAGCTTTCTAAGAGTTCTAGTGTGTCAATATCTAAATCGTTAGTTGGCTCATCTAGCACTAATACATTGGCTGGGCGGGCAAAAAGCCGCGCTAATAATAAGCGATTACGCTCGCCACCAGAGAGCGATTTAACAGGTGAGCGTGAGCGTTGTGGCGGAAATAAAAAGTCCTCCAAATAGCTAATCACGTGTTTACGCTCATTACCGATTTCTACAAAATCTGAACCTGGGCTGATGGTGTCGGCTAGTGTTGCTTCTTCATCTAGCTGCTCACGCATTTGGTCAAAATATGCCACGTTTATTTTTGTGCCGCGTTCCACCGAGCCACTATCTGCTTCAATATCACCTAAAATGAGCTTAAGTAGGGTGGTTTTGCCAATCCCGTTTGGGCCGAGTAAACCGATTTTATCGCCACGTAAAATGCGCGTGCTAAAGCCGTTAATTAAGGTTTTATTACCATACGCTTTGACCACATTGTCTAATTCAGCTACTAACTTACCACTGCGCTCACCAGCATCTAAATTCAATTTCACATTGCCTTGGCGCTCGCGTCTTGCGGCGCGGTCTAGGCGAAGTGCTTCTAATCTGCGCACGCGACCTTCGTTGCGGGTGCGACGTGCTTTAATGCCTTGGCGTATCCATACTTCTTCTTGTGCTAAAAATTTATCAAACTTCGCGGCATGCGTTTCTTCTACCGCAATCAGTTCTTCTTTTTTGACCTGATATTGCGTAAAGTTTCCAACAAAATCGGTGAGTTTTCCGCGGTCTAATTCGGTAATGCGCGTGGCTAATTTATCTAAAAAGCGGCGATCATGGGTAATAAATAAAACGCTACCATTAAAGCTTAATAACAAATCCTCTAGCCATTCAATCGCTTCTAAATCCAAATGGTTGGTGGGTTCGTCAAGCAGCAAAACTTCAGGCTCGGCCACCAGCGCACGACCAAGCGCAACGCGCTTGCGCCATCCGCCAGACAACGTAGAAACCAAAGCATCAGCATCTAGCTTAAGCCGCGTTAAAACAGTTTCCACACGTGATTGCGCTGCCCAGCCATTTTGCGAATCTAGCTCGTGTTGCAATATTTGCATTTTAATCATCAGCGCATCAATATCCGCGTCTGGCATACCCATGTCGTGCGTTACGGCGTGATAGTCAATAATAATTTGTTGTAGCGCACCAAGGCCTTCGGCAACTGCTTCAAATACAGTATGTGTGGCATCAAGTTCTGGCTCTTGCGGCACATATACCACGCGCACGTTCGGCGCACGCCAAACGTTTCCATCGTCCAGCTTAATACTGCCTGCAATGGCTTTTAATAAGCTAGATTTACCTGCGCCATTACGACCAATTAAGCCAACGCGCTCGCCAGCATCAAGCTGAAAAGCCGCGTGGTCAAGTAGGGCGTGGTGACCAAAAGCGAGTGAGGCGTTATCTAAGGTGACGTATGGCATGAAATATTTACTTTATAAATGGATATAGATTGGATTAAAAAATTAAATTTGTTGGCAAAAAATAACATTTTTACCTCTATTTGGTAAAAATACTTAACGCATTTGCTTTTTTTATAAAAATACTTAACGCATTTTTACAGACACATTTTACTGTGAGATGATGAAGTTTAATCATTGCTTTGCTAGCATGGCCATAATATTCGCCATTTTAGATTTACCAAAATCTTTACTGGCTTGTAGGTCTTGATTAAACGGGTTGCCAAAGTGGCGCAAATCATCTGTCGGTAATTCTGCGATAAAACGGCTAGGTTCGCACATCTGCATTTCGCCTGCTTTTTTGCGTTTTTTACACCATGAAATATTCAGTGACTTTTGCGCGCGGGTAATACCCACGTACATGAGTCGGCGCTCTTCTTCAATTTCTTCGAGATCTATTGAAACTTGATGCGGCAAAATGCCTTCTTCACAGCCAATTAAAAATACATGACCAAACTCTAAGCCTTTAGCCGCGTGCAAGGTCGATAATTTTACTGCATCTGGTTCGCCTTCTTCGCGACCTTCAAGCATACTCATCAGTGATACCATTTGCGTAAGTTCTAGCAAATTTTTATCTTCAGATTCATTGCCAAATTCTGTGCTGCCCTCTCCTTTTTTAGTGAGCCAACCAATAAAATCCATGACATTTTTCCACTTGCTTTCAGCGGTACGTGGTTCTTCAGAATCGTATAAAAAAGCTTCATATTGAATGCTGGTGAGCAAGTCGTTTAACACTTCGCCTGCAGGGTCGCGCACGGCGCGTAGTTGTAGTTTATTAATATATTGACAAAAATTAAGTAAATCATCACATTGTTTATTGCCAATTTCGTTTTGAAAATCACCTTCAAAAGCAGCAGCAAAAAGTGAGATTTTATGCGCGCTAGCATGCTCACCCAAGCGCTCTAAAGTTGTGTTGCCTATCCCTTTTTTAGGCGTCGTTGCTGCGCGAATAAAGGCAGGGTCATCATCCTCATTGGCAATTAAACGCAAGTAGCTTACTAAGTCTTTAATCTCAGCTTTATCAAAAAAAGATTGCCCGCCAGAGATAGTGTAAGGAATCTTATGATTACGCAAATGTTGCTCAAAAATTCGCGCCTGATGATTGCCACGATACAAAATTGCATAATCTCTATACTGCGTACGGTTTTCAAACTTATGCGCTTGCAGCTT
Source organism: Methylotenera sp. (assembly GCA_041687795.1). Taxonomy (GTDB): domain Bacteria; phylum Pseudomonadota; class Gammaproteobacteria; order Burkholderiales; family Methylophilaceae; genus Methylotenera. The sequence continues at coordinate 5,153 of JBDNJL010000137.1, forward strand.
CATAATGACACCTTTAGCTTCGGCTTCTTCACTCATTGCTGCAGTGACCTGAATTAAATCGCCAGTGCCTAAATCGCTCCACAATTTTTTCTCAAATAGTTTGCCATCTAAAATACGAATATTATTACTAATCACTTGGTTTGCAGCGCGTAAAATTCTCACAGTAGAACGATAATTTTGCTCTAATTTAATCACTTTGAGTTTACTAAAATCAGTCGTGAGTTGGCGTAAATTTTCCACATCTGCGCCACGCCAACCGTAAATCGCTTGGTCATCATCACCCACGGCGGTAAATTGACCGCGCAAGCCTGTGAGCATTTTTACTAACTTGTATTGACACGTATTGGTATCTTGATATTCATCTATTAACAAGTATTGAAGTTTGCGTTGCCATTTGCTTAGCGCAGTTTCATGTTGTTCAAATAACTCTACAGGTAATTTAATAAGGTCATCAAAATCAACCGCTTGATATGCTTTTAGCGTTTGCTGATAAAGCTGATATACCTTAGCCGCCGCATGCATCAATTCTTCATCAGCTTGCGCTTTAGCTTGGTCCGCATTAATAAACGCGTTTTTCCAAGCAGATATTTGCCATTGGGTTTTTTTGAGTAATTGTTTATCAGTAGTCGCTAAAATATCCGCCACAATTTTAAAGCTATCTGATGAGTCTAAAATAGAAAACTGCGGTTTGTAACCTAAAAGTGCAGCCTCTTGACGCAGCATTTGCAACCCAAGCGAGTGAAATGTGGCAATGGTTAAGCCTTTGGTATTTTTGCCTTGCATCAATTTACCCACGCGTTCGCGCATCTCTAGCGCGGCCTTATTGGTAAAGGTAATGGCAGCAATTTCTTTGGCAGAGTATCCTGCTTCATCAATTAAATAGCTAATTTTTGTGTAATGACGCGCGTTTTCCCACTGCCTGCGCCAGCAAGCACTAACAAAGGGCCGTCCAGATATTTTACTGCTTCGCGCTGAGGCGCATTAAGAGTGTTTAGCATGCGTCTTTAAATGTGATACTGACTGCTTTATGTGTGGTTAAAAGCTTAAAAAGCAGTTAAAAAGGGTGGATGTAATTTTAACGTTTTAGCAGTGAACAAGCTATTAGATTATTCATTCTTTACGCATGCTGGCATAATCGGTAATACATTTAATTTAAGTGCACACAATAATGCGATCAACCAAAGCAAGTAGCGCCATTGAGCGCTTAAATAAACGTGACACTACCACACAATACTCTATGGCAATGGGGCAAGGTGGTTTGTTTAGCTTAGTTAAAATTATAGAAGGCGCTGATAATGAACGCTTGTGTGCACCGATGCAAATGGACGATTTTGTGTTGTTTGTAAATGGCTATGGCCCGCAAACGCCTAAACGTGTTAGTAAACTTGACATAGAATTTAGTAAGCAACTGATTAAACAGTAAATTTAGTTTAGAATGAATTTGATTTTTTACCTACAGCTGTATTCGTGTTTAGACTTTATATAGAGTTCACCATGACAGATAGGCTTAATAAAACCTCAATTTGCAGCATCGTCTTTTTGGATATTATTGATCACTCAAAAAAAGCAGTTTCAGAGCAAATAGACGATAAAACACTTTTTAATGTGCTGATTAACGAAGCGATTAAAAATGTTGCGCAAAATGACCGCATTATTTTAGATACTGGTGATGGCGCGGCAATTACTTTAATGGGTGCACCAGAAGAAGCTTTGTTTGTTGCATTAACGATTCGTGATGGTGTTTTGGAACATAATAAAACAGCTGAAACGCCGTTGTTGGTTAGAATTGGGATTAATTTAGGCTCGGTACGTGTGGTGAAAGATATTAACGACCGCCCCAACATCATTGGCGATGGCATCAATGTGGCGCAACGCATTATGAGCTTTGCAAGTGAAAATCAAATTTTAGTCTCTCGCTCGTATTACGAAGTTACGGCAAGGCTCACAAAAGAAATTACCAGTATGTTTCTTTACTTTGGAGTCAAGCAGGATAAGCATGTGCGCGAACACGAAGTCTATTCGATTGTTCCGAAAGAGGATGTTTTAACCACAACAGAACTATTGACAACTTCGGGTGCTAACAAAGCTACAGATAAGGCCAATTTACGGCAACAAAAGTATCAAAATGGGCACGCCAAAACAGTTACATTTACGCTGCCGAGCTTTAATTTCGCAAGTATTAAGGAGTCAACGCAAGCCTATTTTCAGCAATTAAAACTTGTGACAAAATGGCTGCCTTTGATCAGTTATAGGGCTCTAACGCAACGCTTTAAACCAGTACAGTTATTAATAGCGTCATCCATTTTATTGTTAATAATCGTTTTATTATGGTTTAAGCTATTTTATGATGAAGATCGCATTAATTTAAATGCATCAAAGATCTTAGTTGAAAGTGAAATACTCAATCCTGAGACAAATGTAAACCCAGTCGAAACTAATCTTTCAGTTAAAGCTTTGCCA
>JBDNJL010000138.1:0-2794 GCA_041687795.1 Methylotenera sp.
CAGCAAAAGGCATCACACAAACTTCTGCGTCTTCAAGCGCTACTGCATTGCAATTGTGGTGGTCACTAACAATGCCATCCATCCCAATGATTTCACCCGCCATTTGAAAACCAGTCACTTGCTCACGGCCATCTTCACTCGTTACACATGTTTTAAAAAACCCCGCGCGAATCGCATAAAGTGAGGTGAAAGTATCGCCATTACCAAACAACAAATCACCCTGCCTTACGCGGCGACGCTTTTCAACCACATCATCAAGCTTTTGCATTTCATCTGCGTTTAAACCAACAGGCATGCACAGCTCGCGGAGGTTGCAATTAGAACAGGCAACTTTAAGCCTTTCAGCCGTATTAAATACGGGAATGTTATCACTCGTTTTCATTGGTTTAAGGATAGCGCGTTCAAGCTTTTGTCGCTAGTGGTTAGCTACAAAATAACACTTTTGGATGTATTTTACGCTGAGATTTTGTTTGTATTGTGTTTAATGTCATTGTATAGGTTCACATCCTTACCAATAAGTCGCAGCGCCATGTAAAGAAGCGTATCCATCTTTTTTGACCTGTATCAAAGTTATTGGCGTGCATATCTGTCAAAGTATCATCCTAGATTAGGAGTAGCCCGATGATTGCCAATAGACCTATTAAAAGCTTTAAATTTAGCACAAATTCTGCTATACCTTTACTCACGCCAAAAACTATACAAAAATTTGATGTATCAGGCCCGCGGTATACATCTTATCCTACGGCTGATAGATTTGTAGAGGCGTTTACTGAAGACTCTTATAAAGAGGCGCTAGAGCAAAGGCGTGTTGGTGGCTTTACATTACCGCTATCTATTTACGTGCACATTCCATTTTGCGAGTCACTTTGCTTTTTTTGTGCCTGCAATAAAATTGTTACCAAGCATCATGAACGTAGCACAGAGTATTTAAGCTATCTTAACCGCGAAATTAACTTACATATTGAGCATATCGGCGCTGGCCAAACCGTATCGCAGCTGCATTTAGGCGGTGGCTCACCTACCTTTTTTAGCGATAAAGAGCTCAGTGACCTCATGACAATGATACAGCGTAACTTTGTATTAGCACCTGGAGGAGAATACTCAATTGAAGTTGACCCGCGTACAGTAGATGAAAAGCGTCTGGCACATCTAGCATTGCTCGGCTTTAACCGCTTAAGCTTTGGCGTGCAAGACTTTGACCCAGAAGTACAAAAAGCGGTGCATCGCGTACAGCCAGCGGAGCAAGTTTTTTCATTGGTTGAAGCTGCGCGCCGTTTGGGCTTTGATTCAGTCAATGCTGATTTAATCTACGGCTTGCCCAAGCAAACGCCGGAGTCATTTAACAAAACATTGTCACAAATTGTAAAACTCAGGCCAGAAAGAATTGCACTGTATGGCTATGCTCACTTGCCTGAGCGCTTTAAACCACAACGCCGCATTGATACTTACGAGTTGCCAAGTGCATCAGAAAAAATAGCGATGTTATCAAATGCGCTCGTCACTTTTCTAAATGCTGGCTATGTACACGTGGGCATGGATCACTTTGCCCTACCTACTGACCCTCTAGCCATAGCTAAACGCCAAGGCAGATTGCACCGTAACTTTCAGGGGTATAGCACTCAGCCAGACTGCGATTTAATTGCGCTAGGTGTGTCATCGATTGGGCGTGTTGGTGCTACTTATAGCCAAAACGCTAAAACACTAGAAGAATATTACGATTATCTTCATCAAGGCCGTTTCCCTGTTGTGCGCGGTCTTGCATTAACACGCGATGACCTAGTTCGACGCGCTGTCATTATGGCAATTATGTGCCAAGGTACCTTGCAGTATGAATCTATTGAGCTTTCATACATGATAGATTTTAAAACATATTTTTCCACCGAGATTAAATCTCTTGAAGAGCTAGAAAAAACAGGCATGGTAGTAATCGATGAGACAGGCATGCAAGTCACTGACTTTGGCTGGTTTTTTGTCCGTGCGGTTGCCATGTTATTTGACCGCTACCTGCAAACTGACCGCAGTCGTACAAAATTCTCTAAAATTCTCTAAAACTGTTGTGCGAGGGGCTTTTAGAATCGAAGTAGTCTAAAAATTTAAGCCATTTATTCGGCACGAAAGGCCTTTCGTACAAAAACCCCTAAAACTCTCCCACTGTCTCTAATAAAAAAAGCCCCTACCTATCAAGGTAAGGGCGAATGTGGAGCCTTGTATTTTTTTCTTAAATTGTGTGGTTAATTATACAAACGCCATTAGAATTTTTTACCAATTCCAAAACCAACAACCCACGGGTTAATGTCCAGTGAGTCAATTTTTCTCCAAGCGTTACCAGTTACAGCGCCCCTCAATTTAACGTCTGTATCTAACCATACATATTTAACGTCGGCATTAATCAACCAACCATCTTTTAAGTTAATATCAAAGCCTGCTTGTAAAGCTGGACCCCAACTATCGCTATCAATTTTAATTTTATTGCCGTTGATAGCACCTGCGCTGCCTCTAAGGTTACGATCAAGCATAGCTGTGTAGTTAATACCAGCGCCAACATAAGGATCAAAAGTTTGATCTGGATTAAAGTGCCATTGAGCAGTTAATGTAGGTGGTAAAAGATTAACGCTGCCTAAAGCTTGATTGCCTACCGCTCCAAGACTATCTCCTTGGATGCTAACATTATGGCGTGTACCTAATGCAAGAATTAACTCAACCGCAATATTCTTTGTGACGTAGTAAGAAATATCTAACTCAGGAATCACTTTGTCGCTCACAGCCAACTCGGCACCAGGTGACATTGTAGGAG
>JBDNJL010000029.1:0-13147 GCA_041687795.1 Methylotenera sp.
CATAGCTGCAGGAGTTGCGAGTGACAATGCGCACGGGCAAGTCACAATTAGCACGGCTGCAGCTGTCATCAATGCTCGGGCACGGTCAACATCCCATAACAAGGCAGCAGCCAAGCCAGCACTAAGCATGACAAAGATTAAAAATGGTTTTGCAATGCGGTCTGCAATTTTAGAAAGCCTAGGTTTATCAATCGAAGCCTGATTGATTAAATTAACAATTTGTCCGTATTGCGTAGCAGCGCCTAATTTTTCAATAGCAATCGTAACGGTTTGACCTAAATTAAAACTACCTGCAATTACATGATCGTTTAAATTTTTTGCAATTGGTGTGGATTCACCAGTGAGTAGCGATTCATCTACAGACGTCGTGCCATCAATTAACTTCCCGTCCGCAGGGAAAGCCTCGCCTAAATGTGTCCGCACAACGTCGTTAAGTTTTAGTTGGCGGTTGAGTACGCGCGAATAAGTACCATCAGCATTTTGGCGCTCTGCACTTTCTGGAATACGATTGATTAAACTTTCTAAAGCACCCAGCGTTTTACTGTGTAATTTTGCTTCAATTAATCTAGCAGAGAGTAAAAAGAACACAAACATGGTGAGTGAATCAAAATAAACAGTATGCCCCCACCAGCTATTAGGTGAAAAAGTCGCCGCAGAACTCACTATAAATGTAATAGCGATACCCATTGCGACGGGTAAGTCCATGCTAATACGTGCAGATTTAATATCATGCAAAGCGCTGCTAAAAAATGGTTTACTTGAAAATAATAGTACTGGCAAACTTAGCAACCATCCCGCCCAATTCAGCAATTGCTGCATATCTGTAGAGATGTCACCCGCTTTAGCAAAATAGCTAGGCCCTGCATACATCATTACCTGCATCATGCAAAAGCCAGCGACCATCCAGCGCCAAAACGCCGCACGTTGTTTAGCGATTGCGGCAATGGTGTCGCTAAGCTCTGTGGCTGGAGATGCGCCATAACCTAGTGCATGGACAGCAGCAATAATTTTAGAAGGTAAAGTAACACTAGGCGACCACACCACAATTGCACGGTTTTTTGACATGCTAACTCGCGCATTCACAATGCCAGGCACCATACCCAAGCCTCGCTCAATAATGCCGCTACAGGCTGCGCAATGAATACCGTCTAGTAATAAGGTGGACTCAACTAATGATGTGTCACTGTATTGATTGCCGTATTGTTGAGTTGGTGGCGATTGGCTGAAGCTTAGCCATTGATCTGGCGTGTCTAAAATAAGAGTATTAGCAATTTTTGCTTCGTTACTTACATCATTATTTACATAAGTACTTCCAATATTTTCTGCAATAGCGAGATTCTTCGCCAAGCTCTCGCTTGAAGAAGATTGATTGCCATCAACTAATGAGGATGAGGCTAATTGTTCAGTTGTGTAAGCATTAGCTAACAAAACTTCACTCCGATGCAGTTTAGAAAACCAAGATTAAATTCAACGTTATTTTAGCCGACGATAATTTGACTTGTTATCAATGAACTCTAGCAAAACTCATGAATAAAACCCATAAAAAGATTTTAAAAGTACGCTAATAATCGACTAAATATAATAAGAAAACTAATTTAAAATTTAAATTCAACTAGTTAGATTGCTAGCCAAGGCTGAGCAATTTAAAGCCAATTCAATTAAGAGAAATTGCGAAGGTGGGCCACGTGGGCTTGAGGGAGATTTAAGTAAATACGATCGAGGATTAAGGTAAAACGTTGTTGCATATTGCTGAGAAGTTTTTTCTAAAGCGGCACCGTGAAATGCGAAAGCGAATGCCGCTTGTGCGCCAGCGTATTGGTCGCAATAACTACAAACGGAAGTCAAGTCTGTTTTGCTATTTTTGTTGCTAGAATTTGGAATAATTTCTGGTGGGCTAATATTAGCTTTAGATAGGATGAAGCTGACTGGAATAAATTTATTGCCAATAGAGGAGCACACTTTCATCATGCCAAAGGGTGTGCTTTGTGAGATCAATTTTCCAGCTTCATTAAGGGGCTGGTTATCTAACATCATTGTTTGAGAAACAGCAGGCGCAATTGCGCTAATTAAAATGGAGGCGCAAGATAAGAACGCAATCAAGCGTTGTTTTATTCCACGATTTTGGCTAGTACATTTCATTGCGTGCGAATTATATGCCTTAAGACTTTTAATTTCAATCAATAATATTAAATTGGTGTTAATTCGTTATTAATTCAAGTAGTTACACAACACAGACGTTGGTTTAAATGTTTAATTTTCAAGTGTAAAATTTACAGTTGTAATTAACGCCAAGCGCCTTGAAAAATCAACTTTTCGCCTCATTTGATAGCTAATAACTCACACTACCTAAATGTTAGGATATAAATATGCGATTTGATAAATTAACAACAAAATTTCAACAAGCTTTAAATGATGCTCAAAGCCTAGCCGTTGCAAATGACAATCCAACCATTGAGGCACCACATCTATTACATGCTTTGGTTAGTCAAGAAGATGGTGGCACAAGTTCATTGCTTGCGCATGCTGGCGTGCATCTAGCCCCACTAAAAGCGGCGCTTAAAAATAGTTTAGATAATTTGCCAAAATCTGCCAATCAGTCGGGTGAGGTATCAGTATCGCGAGATTTAAATAATCTGCTTAACTTGACTGATAAGCTTGCCTTGAAACGTGGTGATGGCTTTATTGCGAGTGAGATGTTTTTATTAGCGCTAGTAGATGATAAAGGTGAAGTAGGTAAGTTATTAAAAGCCAATGGATTATCAAAACAATCGTTAGAGCAAGCTGTGGATGCAGTGCGCGGTGGCGATCAAGTGAACGATTCTGAAGGTGAATCTAATCGCGAAGCACTTAAAAAGTACACTGTTGATTTAACCGAACTTGCGCGCCGTGGCAAGCTAGACCCAGTCATTGGGCGCGATGACGAAATCCGTCGCGCGATACAAGTACTGCAGCGCCGTACTAAAAACAATCCTGTATTAATCGGTGAGCCAGGCGTGGGTAAAACCGCTATTGTTGAAGGCTTGGCGCAGCGCATCGTGAATGGTGAAGTGCCAGATTCACTAATAGGCAAAAAAGTATTGTCATTAGATATGGCCTCGCTTTTGGCGGGTGCAAAATATCGTGGTGAGTTTGAAGAGCGCTTGAAATCTGTGCTAAAAGAACTAGCGCTAGACGAAGGTCAAACCATCGTATTTATTGATGAAATTCATACTATGGTCGGAGCTGGTAAAGCAGAAGGTGCAATGGACGCTGGCAATATGCTTAAACCTGCTTTAGCGCGAGGCGAATTGCATTGTCTGGGTGCGACGACCCTAGATGAGTATCGTAAATACATTGAAAAAGACGCCGCGTTAGAACGACGTTTTCAGAAAGTATTAGTCGATGAACCAACCTTAGAAGCCACCATTGCGATTTTACGTGGATTAAAAGAGAGGTACGAGCTTCATCACGGCGTAGAAATTACCGACCCAGCAATTGTGGCAGCAGCGGAGTTATCGCACCGCTATATTACTGACCGCTTTTTACCTGATAAAGCGATTGATTTAATTGACGAAGCGGCTTCGCGCATCAAAATGGAAATTGATTCTAAGCCAGAGGTGATGGATAAGCTAGAGCGCAGATTGATTCAATTAAAAATTGAACGTGAAGCGGTGCGTCGTGAAAAAGATGAGGGTAGCCGTAAGCGCTTTAGTTTAATTGAAGAGGAAATTTTAAAATTAGATAGAGAATATGCAGATTTAGAAGAGATTTGGAAGGCTGAAAAAGCACAAGTACAAGGCTCTGCGCATATTAAAGAGGCCATTGAGAAACTGAAGTTTGAGATGGAAGAAGCAACACGTAAAGGCGAATGGCAAAAAGTATCTGAGCTGCAATATGGTAAGTTGCCAAAGCTAGAAGCGCAGCTAAAAGAGGCTTCACAAGCGGATGCGAGTAATAAGCAGGCAGCACATAGAATGTTGCGAACTGAAGTAGGTGCAGATGAAATTGCTGAAGTGGTGAGTCGCGCAACTGGAATTCCAGTGAGCAAAATGATGACAGGCGAGCGCGAAAAATTACTCACCATGGAGGCTAAATTACATGAGCGAGTGGTCGGTCAAGATGAAGCCGTGCGCCTAGTTTCTGACGCGATTCGTCGTTCGCGCTCTGGTTTGGGTGACCCAAATCGCCCATATGGTAGCTTTTTATTCTTGGGCCCAACAGGTGTTGGTAAAACTGAATTGTGTAAAGCACTTGCTGGCTTTCTATTTGATTCTGAAGAACATTTGATTCGTATAGATATGAGTGAGTTTATGGAAAAACATAGCGTGGCACGCATGATTGGTGCGCCGCCAGGTTATGTGGGTTATGAAGAAGGCGGCACCTTGACTGAAGCGGTACGTCGCAAACCTTATAGCGTGATTTTGCTTGATGAAGTAGAAAAAGCACATCCAGATGTATTTAATGTGTTGCTACAAGTGCTAGATGATGGGCGCTTAACTGATGGTCAGGGTCGCACGGTAGATTTTAAAAATACCGTGATTATTATGACCAGCAATTTGGGTAGCCAAATGATACAAAGTATGGCAGATCAAGATTACCAAGTAGTTAAATTGGCGGTGATGGGCGAAGTAAAAACACATTTTAGACCAGAGTTTGTAAATCGCATTGATGAGGTTGTGGTGTTCCATAGCTTGGGTGCAGATAATGTGAAATCGATTGCAGGTATACAATTGCATTTATTGGCAAAAAGATTAAATGCCATGGATATGGAGTTTAGTATTTCTGACGCAGCCGTTGCCGAAATAGCAAGCGCTGGGTTTGACCCTATATACGGCGCACGCCCATTAAAACGAGCCATTCAAAGTGAAATTGAAAACCCGTTAGCCCGAGAAATATTAGCGGGGAATTTTATAGCTAAAGACATTGTCCATGTAGATGTAAAAGGTGGTAAATTAATATTTAGTAAGGGATAGAGAAGGCTATTATTTAGTCAGACAGGTAGACTTAACACTTTTTTACAGACACATTTTTATAACGGCATGAAATTCAACTGAAAAGCTTTCAGCGATTGACTTTAAAACACTTAAAGCATGTATTTGGCGGAGCGATTTTTGCCATGCAGTTTTTGGGGACTGCGCTAGTATTTGCTGAAAATTCAGAAACTTACTTTCCAAAAAGTAACGTCGAAATACATGATGCGGCTTTTGATAACGAACCACCAGTGACGAGGGCTTTGTTAGAAAAAGCTGTAAACGCAGAAAATGACGACTTGTTAGTAGATAATGATTGGCAAGCTGCCAAGCTCTATTGCGCTGCTTCGCGGCTTGGTAGTGCGGAAGGGCAATACCGCTTGGGCATGCTATACGCGACTGGCCAAGGCGTGCCACAAAATCGAGATTACGCTGCTGCGATGTTCGCAACTGCTTCCATGCAAGGGCATTTTGCCTCGCAAAATATGCTTGAAACTGTTAGCTTCACGCAAATCAGTTTGCCACAATGTGTGCTTGCGGAAATTGACCCTGAAAAATCGAAGTTTGATGTTGTACAGACTGGGGAGATCAATATCGACCGTTACATTGCTAATTTGCCCGAAAATAAACGCTGGATATTGGGTTTGGTGGATACGATTTCTGCTTGGTACAAAGTGGATGCTAAGTTAGTGTTGTCTATTATTTCGGTGGAATCTGATTTCACTAATATAGCTGTTTCTAACAAAGAGGCTCAAGGTTTAATGCAACTAATACCAGGTACAGCAGAGCGGTTTAATGTAAAAAATGCCTTTAACGCGAGCCAGAATATTAAAGGCGGTGTCGCATATTTACGCTGGTTGCTAGCTTATTTTAAAGGTGATGTGACGTTAGCATTAGCGGCATATAACGCAGGTGAAGGTGCAGTGAATAAGTACAAAGGTGTTCCGCCATTTGCAGAGACTAAGCAATATGTGAAAAAAGTACAGGCGCGCTATCCGTTAAAAATACATCCATACGACGCGGGTGTTACTGAGCCATCACCCCACTTAAAAAACTTTAAACGGCAAGGTTAAGCTACTTTTTTAAAAGGAGTGTTAAATGAAGAGTCCAACACAATCAACAGGCAAATTATTGTTAATTATAGCAATACTATTTTTAACGAGTTGTGCCACGCAAGGTGTGCAACAAGCACCAAAAATTGACCGGATTTCTGAGGAAGAATTACAGCGTATTATGGTGCGCCCTACTGCAATATTAAGTACGGAAGAAATTGTAGTGCTCTCTAAACAAGGCGTTGCATCAGCTGAAATAATTGATAAAATAAAAGTAAGTAATTCTTACTACTCGTTAACGCCTACAGAATCACTTAAACTAAGTCAGCAAGGTGTGAGTAATGAAGTGCTAGATTACATGTACACTAGTCATGAAGCTAAAGTTCGTAATAACGTAGCAGAAGAAATTAATAAGCGGGAAAGACAAAAAGTAGAGGAAGTTGAAAGAATGAGACGCGAACAGCGTCTATTAAGAGCCTATGACCCTTGGAATAATGGCTTTGGTTTTAACCGATTCGGATATGGCCATTTTGGCCGCGGGTTTGGCTGGGGTGGTGGCTTTGGTGGGCCATTTGGCTGGGGCGGACCATTCGGCTGGTAATAATTGTTAGCTACTAAATGTGCCTGTAAAAAATGGTTAAGTTTTATATAATTACTCAAAACTTATAGAGTAATACACTCATCATGCATCAGTTAACTCATCAACTAATGGTTAATACAAGCGGTCGTAAACTATACGACATAACGCCTCAAGTGCTTGCATTCACTAATAATTCTGGTATGCAAACAGGATTAATCACGCTCTTTATACAACATACATCAGCAAGTTTATTGATCAATGAAAATTACGATGCTGATGTTCTAGTGGATATGGAAGCGTTTTTTAACCGCTTAGTAGCCAGATGGAGACGATTTGTTTATACATACCGTTGAAGGGCCAGATGATATGCCAGCGCATGTGCGTACCGCATTAACACAAACGCATTTATCTATTCCATTACTGAATGGTAAAGCAGCACTTGGCCAGTGGCAGGGTATGTTTTTGTTTGAACACCGCCATATTCCTGCAAGTCGTCGGGTGATTTTTCATTTAATAGGCGAGTAATTTGTTTAAGCTCCATGCTAATTCTTGGGCAGATTTTTTACTAGGTGTGTTATTTTTGCAAAAAAACGCTAAGTCAGTTAATGCGGAAGAACATGCATTATTAGCACTTTACTTTAGAGAAAAAACATTAAATGTAGCGCGTATTTGTGAAAACTGTATACCTTTTGGCTACACAAGCGTACGAGTGCTGTGGTGCTCGGTAGACATATAAATTTTAGACCGCAAAATTATTTGCCCAACAATCAAGGCAGTGTAGAATTGCTAGCACATGAACTCATGCTTGTAGTAGTATTTTTCAGGCATGACTATTTTTAAGTACTTGTGGGCATCGCGCAATGGATATTATCAAAATTTATATGAAATCGAAGCTTATTTAAAAGGCGCTTTGGTGAGAAAGCAAACCGCATATAAAATCTAGTTAAATGATTATAATTACAAATTGAGTTGCGCCGAATTAAAGTTGAGCTAAAATGATTAAATTACTGATGGTTAGCGCAAATATTTTTTATTTAAGCGAGTGTTACTTTAAAAGCGCATACTTTTTAAAGTAGATGATTGGTATTTTTTTTAATTTAGGGGGAAATAAAAATGTCAGTATTACTACGTTCAATGCTAGTTTTAGGTTTATCAAGTGCATTATTAGTAGCCTGTGGCGAAAAAGCAGAAGAAGCTGCACCAGTAGAAGCTGCAACGCCAGCGCCAGTGGCTAGTGAAGCTGCTCCAGCACCAGCTACTGATGCAGCAGCCGCAACAGGCGGCGGGTATGAGCCAACTGCTGAAGAGCGCGTACCAGGCATTACGCTTGATGCGGCAAGTGCACCAGCAGCAGAAACTGCTCCAGCTGAAGTGCCAGCAGCAGAGTAATATTTGCTAAGTAAAAGTTGCATATGTTTCACTAGCTCTAATGGGCATATGTGACATTTTTTAGTTGCATGTTCAAAGCCAAAAATAATTTTGGCACACTTGTTTGCATGAGCTTCAACGCATTAAATCAACCACCACATTGGCAAAATGAACTTAACCGAGGATGGCGTAGTTGTGAAGTTTGATGAGGCAACTTATGAACTTACATTACACGGTGATGGATTGAGGCAATAGGTGAAAGAAACTTTAGTAGGCGCAGTGAAAGCGGCAAAAGAGCTAGAAGCTAATAAGCAATTGTAAAAGCAACTAAAACGTACGCTATATTAGCGTACTTTTTTGTACTAATTTTAAAAGTTAAGTAACCGAATTTAACGTACCGTGCTCCAGCTTAATGGGTCAAAGGGCTTGCTTTGTCGCCTTAATTCGTAATACACACCATTTTTTTCATTGCCACCACTATTGCCTACCGAAGCAATTGTATCTCCCGCATCAACACTATCACCCACTTGTTTAAGCGCTGCTTGGTTATTGCCATATAAGCTCATATAACCATTGCCATGGTCAACAATCACTAAATTTCCAAAGCCGCGTAACCAATCCGCAAATACCACGCGACCATTTGCTACGGACTTGACTTCTGAGCCTTCTACTGCAGTAATGAACAAGCCTTTCCATGAAATTCCGCTGTCTTCACGACTAGCGCCAAAACGGTTGGTCACTTGTCCGCGCACTGGCAGCTTCAGTTTACCTTTTAGTGCGGCGAAATTACTGCCAGAAAACTCATTCGTTGGGAGAATATCATTGTTAGCAACTATTTGATTTGAAAGTGTTTGTTTTTCTGTACCTATATTTTCTTGCTCAGAACTTTGCTGATTGTTGCTACGTTTGTTAGTAGTTTTACGCTTTTTGGGTGGTGGAATAATTTTAGCTAAGCGCTCAACTAATTGTGAAAGTCGTTTTTCATCACGGGTTAATTTTTTAATTTCGCCGCGTTGAGAGGCAATTTTTTGTGAAAGTGTATTGACCACTTTAGATTTTTGACTTTTTTGTTGTTCCAGCGCTTTGCGCTCTTCAACCTGCGCTTGTTTTAGTTCAGATACTTCATTTAAAGTTTCTGTGGTTTTTGTGTTTAATTTTGCTACTTTATTTAAATTGACTTGCATATTCTTAATAAGTTGGGCGCGCGCTTTTGCAACATAGGCATAATAATGAATATCACGCGCAATTTCGCTTGGATGCTGGCTTTCTAGCACAATTTGCGCGTAGCTTTGCTGCCCATGAATGTATTGCTGATAAAGTTGCCGACTAAGGCGCTGCTGTTGCTCGCCAAGCGTATTACCGATGCTGATAGATTCAGCTTTTAGTTGTGTCAGTTTTTTGTTATTTTGCTGCTGGCGTAAATTAATTTCGTACAATTTTTTATTCGCATCACTAATCGCTTGCTCACTATCTTTAAGTTCATCAGCAGCATCTTTATGCGCTTCTTGCGATTTATTTAAATCTTTTTTTAGCGATTCAATGCGTTGCTGTAGTTCATTTAAATCTTGCTTCGGCATTGCATTTTTTTTAGCGGCAATCACCTGCATTGGCATTAAAAATATTATGCAAAAGACGATTAATAGCTTTGATACTGAAAAATGTGTCTGTGAAAAACGGTTAAGTTTTTTACCAAAAAAGGCACAAGTGCTCACATTTTTAATAATCAGCAACATTCGTTTTATTTGAAGCTCAATAGACTTTCGCCCGTCATTTCAATGGGTTGTGCAACGCCCATCATATTTAGTAATGTAGGCGCTAAATCTGACAATGCGCCGTTTTCACTTAATGTAGCATCGCGCCCAATATAAAAAAGAGGCACTAAGTTAGTCGTGTGTTGTGTGTGCGCTTGGTCGTTAATGGTGTCTAACATCATCTCTGCATTACCGTGGTCTGCAGTAATAATCACTTCTCCGCCTATGCTTTGCATAGCTTTTACCACGCGGCCCACACAGGTATCTAAGGTTTCAATTGCTTTAATTGCCGCTTGCAAATTACCTGTATGCCCCACCATATCGCCATTCGCGTAGTTGCAAATAATTGCATCATATTTGCGTGCCAAAATCACTTCTTCAAGCCTGTCGGTAACTTCAAAAGCACTCATTTCAGGCTGTAAATCGTAAGTCGCAACGGCTGGAGAGGGTACCAAAATACGATCTTCACCTGGAAAAGCTGTTTCTTCGCCACCGTTAAAAAAGAACGTAACGTGCGGATATTTTTCAGTTTCTGCAATCCTTAGTTGCGTTAAACCTTGCGCAGACAAATATTCACCCAGTGTATTTTTTACAGTAAAAGGGGCAAAAATAGCGGTCGCTTTTTTCTCTTTTTGGTCGTGCATAGTCAGCGTAAAATATGCTAATAATTGCGGCACATGGCGACGATGAAAGCCATCAAACGACTCGCTTAAAATTGCATGAGTCAGCTGACGTGTGCGATCAGATCTAAAATTCATATACATCACAGCATCGCCATCTTCTAGTTTGGTTGGCGTTTCATCTGGCATACGAATCGCGGTGGCTTTAACAAACTCATCAGATTCACCGCGTGCGTAAGCGGCTTCTAACCCAGCCGTAGCAGTTGGGTAAGTGTACTCGCCCAAACCTTCGGTAATGAGATTATATGCAGCTTCAACGCGAGGCCAACGTTTATCTCTATCCATGCTGTAAAAGCGGCCACTGATTGAAATAATTCTGCCTACGCCAATACTTTTAATGTGCCTTTCAAGTCCATTAATATAGGCTGCTGCGCTAATGGGCGGAGTGTCACGACCATCTAAAAATGCATGTACATATACTTTGCTTAATTGTAAATTTGCCGCCATTGTGAGCATGGCGTAAATATGATCTTGGTGGCTGTGTACACCGCCGTTTGAAAGTAAGCCAAATATATGGAGTGCTTTATTAGTCTCTTTAAGTTTAAGCAGTGCCGCTTTTAAAGCGGCATGCTCAAAAAATTGACCGCTGGCGATGCTATTATTGATACGCTCAAAATCCTGAAACACCACGCGACCTGCGCCAATATTTAAATGACCAACTTCAGAATTACCCATTTGGCCGTCTGGTAAGCCAACATAATGCTCAGATGCATTGATTAATGTATGTGGGTAAGCTTGCCAAAGTGCGTCTAAATTTGGCTTGCGTGCTTGTGCAATTGCATTATTACTAGCTTCTTCACGATAGCCAAAGCCATCTAAAATAAGTAGGCAAACTGGCGTAACTGCTAGAGTTTTGGTTTGAACTGACATGGAAATATTGGCAACATAAATGAAATGAGTGTATCTATTCTAGCGCATTTACACGTAAAATCTGCTTATAAATTGGCGTTAAGTGATGGCTAAAATTAAACAAATTATTTAGCTTGAATATGGCCGAAATAGCTACCATGTAACATTATTAATACTTGAAAGGTAACAAGTGGAATTTATCAAACAGAATGCGTTATTAATTGGCTTGGCAATTGGCTCGGCTATCATGCTACTTTTGCCTATGATAAAAAAAAGCGCAGGCGGCGTGCCAAATATTACGCCAGCAGAGGCGGTAACTTTAATTAATCGATCAAATGCGTTGGTGCTAGATGTGCGTGATGATGCGGAATTTGCGAACGGACATATTACAGACGCGAAGCATATTCCACTTAGCGTGTTAGAAAGCCGTATTGCAGAATTGTCAAAATATAAAAATAAAGCTATTTTGGTAAACTGCCAACGCGGCGTACGCTCTGCTAAAGCGTGTGATGTTTTGCGAAAAGCCGAATTTACGCAAGTACACAATTTGCAAGGCGGTTTAAACGCTTGGCAAGGTGCTAAATTACCAACGTTAAAAAGCTAATAGCCTGAAATACAATAATCTAATAATCTGATTGAGATAAATAATGCCAGAAATCACCATGTACACCACCGCCTCTTGCCCATTTTGTATCAACGCGGAGCGTTTGTTTGCCAGCAAGGGCGCGACAGAGATTAAAAAAATCCGTGTGGATTTACAACCAGAACAACTCATGGAAATGATGCAAAAAACCGGTCGCCGCACTGTGCCACAAATTTATATTGGTGAGCGCCACATTGGCGGTTTTGATGATTTGCGCGCTTTAGACTTAGCTGGGGAGCTTGACTCATTATTGGCGGCTTAAATTCTGTTAAAATAGTGTGATTAAAGAATCAACCTAAAAAAGTTGTTAAGTTTGTAGTGATAGATATTAAAATCTTTCTATAAACCGAAAAGCAACATTCATAAAATTTTTTTTACAAGAAAGTAACTTAGCGCCATGGCAAAAGAAGACAACCAACAAGCAATAGAAAGTAACCCAGCAGCAGAACAACAAGCAGGTTTTGGTATTGAAAAGATTTACGTTAAAGATGCGTCTTTAGAAATTCCAAACGCACCACAAATTTTTACTGACAGAACTGCGCCGCAAGTTAATGTAGAGCTGAGCAACTCTGCACAAATGCTTGAAGAAGGTATTTTTGAAGTGTCTATTAAGGTCACTGTCACTTCAAAAATAGAAGATAAAACAGTGTTTTTAGTAGAAGTCACGCAAGCGGGTATTTTCCAAATTCGCAACGTGCCTGAAGAAAACATAGAAATGATTGCTGGCATAACTTGCCCAAACATTTTATTCCCATACGCACGTGAAGCAGTTTCAGATTTAGTAGTTCGCGCTGGCTTTCCACCTGTACTATTAAATCCAATCAATTTTGAAGCGTTATTTGCACAACAAAAAATGCAACAGGCTGAAGCACCAGCCACACACTAGTCTATTCATTATGTTGCGAAAAGCTAGCGAACTTTTTCTTGCTTTATTAAGTCTAGTGCTAATGCCATTGTCGGCATCAGCGCTAGACTTTCGTTCCGTGGCCGTTCCCAAAGCTATTTTGTATGATGCACCATCTTTAGTGGCTAAAAAAATATTTTTACTCAGCCAATATTACCCAGTAGAAGTGGTTGTGAATTTGACTGATTGGGTCAAAGTGCGCGATGCACAAGGCGCGATTAGCTGGGTAGAAGCAAAGCAACTCTCCACAAAGCGCACGGTATTGGTAAATGCAAATAGCGCTGAGCTTAAACAAGCGCCAGATGCCTCATCTAGCCTGCTTGCAACGCTAAAAAAAAATTTAGTGTTAGAAGTTGTTGATACACCATTAA
>JBDNJL010000030.1:0-2969 GCA_041687795.1 Methylotenera sp.
ACGTTTATTTATAGACACATTTTTAACAACTTTAGAAATAGAGAATTATATGGCTACAAGACACGTCCATTTACTAATTTTAGGTTCTGGTCCAGCGGGTTATTCGGCGGCAGTATATGCGGCGCGGGCTAACTTGAGCCCAGTATTAATTACTGGGATTGCGCAAGGTGGTCAGTTGATGACCACGACAGAAGTCGATAATTGGCCTGCTGATGCAGATGGTGTGCAAGGTCCTGAACTCATGGCGCGCTTTCAAAAACATGCTGAACGCTTTAACACTGAAATAATTTTTGATCATATTCATACTACCCATTTAGCTGAAAAACCGATTCGCTTAGAAGGCGATAGCGGTGAATACACATGTGACGCACTTATTATTTCTACTGGCGCCTCAGCCAAATATCTAGGCATTCCAAGTGAAGAGAAATTTAGCGGCAAAGGGGTTTCGGCTTGCGCGACTTGTGATGGATTTTTCTATAAAAATCAAGAAGTTGCAGTAATTGGTGGCGGCAACACAGCGGTTGAAGAAGCTTTATATTTAGCCAACATAGCTAGCAAAGTCACCTTAGTGCATAGACGCGATAAATTTAAAGCAGAAGCGATTTTGGTGGATAAACTAAATGCGCGCGTTGCTGAAGGTAAAATTGTTTTAGAGACTTTTCATACACTAGACGAGGTATTAGGTGATGATGGCGGTGTGACCGGCATGCGTATTAAAAACGTCAATGACGGTAGCACTAAAGATATCAAATTGATGGGCGTATTTATTGCGATTGGCCATAAACCAAACACCGATATTTTTGAAGGTCAGCTTGACATGGAAGGTGGCTATATTGTGACGCAATCTGGTCGCGCTGGTAATTTTACGGCAACGAGTGTACCTGGCGTTTTTGCTGCGGGCGATGTGCAAGACCATATCTATCGGCAAGCAGTGACAAGTGCAGGTACTGGCTGTATGGCTGCGTTAGATGCCGAACGTTACCTAGATAGCTTAAAGTAAGCGTTATTTTTAAATAAGCACATGTTTTGGCAAACCAACGTAAAGATGGGCTTAACGCAAAAGCGCTAGCGCAACTTAAAGCAACGTTAAAACAAGAAGCGTTAGCAAAAAGTAAAGCTGCATCTATTAACATAGCTGCGACTTTGCCTATTCCGCCATTTGATGACACCAGTTTATTTAAAGAAGCGGTAAAAGACGCTCGGCCGATTTTGGTTGAGCCTTTACACATTTACAGTCCTAAACCTAAACCAATCCCCAAACAGTTTATTCTTGATGAACAACAAGCTTTGCGCGACTCTTTGTCTGACAACTTCATTCCCGCACATGAGCTTGAAACGGGTGAAGAACTCCTTTACTTGCGTGATGGACACGCGCCAGATATTTTGAGCAAATTACGCCGTGGGCATTGGGTAATTCAAGGCGCGATTGATTTACACGGCTTAATTAGTGATGAAGCAAGGGCTTACGTGGCCTTATTTTTAAATGATTGTAAAAAACGTGGCATACGTTGTGTACGCATTGTGCATGGCAAAGGCTTAGGCTCATACAACCGTGAACCCGTTTTAAAACATAAGCTACGTAGCTGGTTAATGCAGCGTGACGAGGTGATTGCTTATGCAGAAGCTCGTAAGCAAGATGGCGGCAGCGGTGCGGTGATTGTATTATTAAAAGCTTAAAAGTGAGGCTTTGTCAGTTGATAATTAGCGGTTTTGACTTTTGAATTAAAAACTCAACCAATTTGACTATTTAAATATTAAAACTTAACGGTTTTTTATAGACACATATTAAATCTAAGACTTTCAAATTAATAAGTTATTCGCCTAAAAACCCACCACTTTGATGCGACCACAGCGTTGCATATAAACCGCCAGATTTTAGCAACTGGGCATGTGATCCTTGCTCAATAATTCGACCTTCATCTAATACAATCAGTCTGTCCATTGCGGCAATGGTTGATAATCTATGCGCAATCGCCACCACCGTTTTACCTTCCATTAAATTATACAAACTCGCTTGAATTGCAATTTCTACCTCTGAATCCAGCGCACTGGTTGCTTCATCTAATAGTAAAATCGGCGCATCTTTGAGCATAACGCGCGCGATGGCAATACGTTGTCGCTGACCACCAGAAAGTTTTACACCGCGCTCGCCCACGTGCGCATCGTAACCTGTGCGACCTTTAGCATCTGTTAAATTTAAAATAAAATCATGCGCTTCCGCACGTTTTGCGGCAGTAACCATGTCATCATCTGTAGCGTTTGGACGGCCATATAATATATTGTCGCGCACACTACGGTGTAGTAATGACGTATCTTGCGTGACCATGCCAATATGTTCGCGCAGACTATTTTGCGTAACATTATTCACGTTTTGCCCATCAATCAAAATTTGTCCTGCTTCTACTTCGTAAAAGCGCAATAGCAAATTCACTATAGTAGATTTCCCTGCACCTGAGCGACCAACCAAGCCAACCTTTTCACCTGCGTGAATATGTAAATCTAAACCATTTAATACTTGTTTTTGCGGTTTGTTTTGGTTGATTAGCTCTACACTTTTCTGCTTGTTATAATTAAAATCAACCCGCTCAAACTTTACTTCGCCTTGAGTGACGTCTAATGGCTTTGCGTTTAAGGAGTCATTAATATTACTGTGTAAAGACAAAGTATTAATACCGTCTTGTACCGTACCAATTTGCTCATAAAGTGAAGTCATTTCCCACATTACCCAGTGTGAAATACCATTTAAACGCAGCGACATGGCAGTTGCCGCCGCTACACCGCCGACTGAAACTTGCCCTTTACTCCATAAATAAAGCGCAGTTAACCCGGTGGCTATAATTAAAATCATATTAAGCACATGGTTGACCACTTCTACTTGAGTGACCATACGCATTTGCAGATGCACAGTACCTAAAAACTCATGCATAGCGAATCTTGCGTAGCCAGACTCGCGCCCTGCATGAGAGAAT
>JBDNJL010000139.1:0-2655 GCA_041687795.1 Methylotenera sp.
GAATAATTATGGAACAAAAAAAACTTACAACGCATGCGGTTAATAGCAGAAAAGCGTGCTCACCACTTCAACTAGCCGTTCGCTACGCGATACTAGGCTTAAGCTTGAACGCAATGAGCAATATTGCAATTGCCGAAGAAAATACTATTGAACTGCAGGAAGTAAGTGTAAAGGCGACAGCAGAGAGCGACACAAAACCTGAGAAAGGATATCGTGCTAAAAAAAGTACATCTTCTACTAGGACTAATACAGAGTTACGCGACACACCCCAATCAATCACGGTGATTCCGCAAGATTTAATTGTAGACCAATCTATTCAAAGTATTTCTCAAGCGGTGGAATATGTGCCTGGTGTTCAAGCTATTCAAGGTGAAGGGAACCGAGATGCATTGGTTTTTCGTGGCAACGCCACGACTGGTGACCTCTTTATTGACGGACTACGTGATGATGTGCAAACTTATCGTGATTTATACAATACAGATAGGCTTGAAGTACTGAAAGGACCAAATGGTATGGCGTTTGGCCGCGGTGGTGCAGGAGGTGCGATTAACCGTGTTACAAAACAGGCTGGCTGGGATCCAGTAGCCCAATTGATTGCAAGTTATGGCGCGTTTGACCAAAGACGTATTACTGCAGATTTTGGTCAAGGTATTACAGAAGACATTGCTTTCAGAGTAAATGCTGTCTACGAAAACTCTGATTCGTATCGCGATGGTGTCAATTTAGAACGTTTTGGCGTAACACCAACTATCACTATTAAACCAGATGAAAAAACAAAAATAGTATTAAGTGCAGAATACTTTAAAGATAAACGTATTGCAGACCGTGGCGTTCCATCTGCCGAAAATGCTGCAGGACAGCCAAGATTAAATAGGCGACCATTTGAAATTGGTAATAGTGATGCATTTTTTGGTAGTGCGAACTTAAGTCCAACCGAGACTGAAACTGTAGCCTTTAATGCAGTGATTGAACACGCATTTGATAATGGTATAGCGGTTAAAAATAACACCCGATTCGCTAAATACAATAAATTTTATCAAAATATCTTTGCCGACAGCTCAGTTGCAAATAACGGTGACTTTACTGTGCGCGGTTATTTAGATTTTACCGATCGTGAAAATCTCATTAACCAAACTGACTTAACCTACACGGCAAATTGGAGTTCAGTTGAGCATAAGCTGCTTGCAGGTTTAGAGTTAGCAACACAAGACACTAGCAACTCACGACAAGCTACTTTTTTTAATAACAACTTTACAACCACGGGCACCCAAGTTACTCTGAATGCTAATAATCAAAGTCAAATTGGAAATATTCCAGTCACTTTTAGAGATAATCTAATTAATGGAAACAATGCGTTCCGCGATAATCGATCTACTATTGATGTCATAGGTTTGTATATGCAAGATCAAATTAAGTTTACTGATAAATGGCAAGCGATTGTTGGTTTACGTCACGATAGGTTTGAGACAAAATTTGACGGCGCAAGAAGAGATTCTGCTACTAATACAGCGATACCAGAAAACTTTAATGTTACTGATAATTTTCTATCACCTAGAGCAGGGTTGATTTATAAGCCTGTAGAGCCAGTGTCAATTTATGCAAACTACAGTGTTACTTATGTACCTCGGTCTGGTGACCAACTAACCTCCTTAACAGTGGTGAACCAATCATTTAAACCAGAGAAATTTGTTAACTATGAAGTTGGTGCAAAGTGGGATGTAAACCCTAATTTAGCACTCACCGCGGCTGTGTATAAACTTGATCGCGAAAATGTTCAGGTGACTGATCCTAATAATGCAACCTTGCAAGTATTAGTGGACGGCCAAGAGACAAAAGGTATTGAGTTAGGTGTAGCGGGTAATATATCAGATAAATGGAGCGTTTTTGGCGGGGTTGCCTTGCAAGATGGCGAAGTGACTGAGCAACAAGGCTCTGGGCCAAACGCAATTTTAAAAGGTGCGGAGCTTGGTCAAACACCAAAACGAACATTGTCACTATGGAACAAGTATGAAATTAACGATATTTGGGCTGTTGCACTTGGCATAGTCAGCACGTCAGACCGCTTTGCACTCTCACCAACTGCAACGCAGAGTACATTGCTGCCAGGTTATACGCGTTATGATGCAGCCGTATTTGCCAAAATTAATAAACAAACACGCTTACAAGTGAATGTAGAAAACTTAACAAATAAAGAGTATGCGCTCTTTGCGCATAATAACCAAAACATTACACCGGGCTCGCCAATTAATGCACGCGTGTCTTTGATATATGACTTTTAATTAAGTCTCGGTAAGTTAAAAAGCCCATGCAAGCGCATGGGCTTTTTTATTGTCCAGATACATCAAGTATTACTGTCATTTTTAAAACTTAACGATTTTGCCATTTGATGTAAAAAACTTAACGGTTTTTTACAGACACATTTTCAAAAACTTCAATTGATTAATATAAAAAATATTGCTGCATAAAAATAACAACTTTTGCACAAAATGTTAAAATAATGCATGAAAAATATTCCTGTAACAGAAATAATTCACCATATCGAAACGGACACACTGCATCGCTTTGTATTTGAAAACACACCAGTGCGCGGCAATTTAGTCAATTTGACGCACACTTTGCAGCAAGCACTTAGGTTACAAAAAATGCCTAGAGGTC
>JBDNJL010000140.1:0-20898 GCA_041687795.1 Methylotenera sp.
AAACGCGTGTGTGAATCACCGCCAGTACCGACAGTATCTGGCAGAATCATACGGTTTAACCATGAGTGGATAATACCGTCACCCGGGCGCAAACTAACGCCGCCACGGCTACTCATAAATTCTGGCAAACTGTGTTGTAACTTAATATCGACTGGCTTTGGGTATGCGGCAGTATGGCAAAAGCTTTGCATGACTAAATCTGCACTAAAGCCCAAGCAAGCGAGTTCTTTTAGTTCGTCGCGCGTCATGCCGCCCGTGGTGTCTTGCGAGCCGACAGTCGTCGCTTTTGGTTCGCAATATGCGCCAGGGCGCACACCTGTACCTTCTGGCAAGCCACATGCGCGACCCACCATTTTTTGCGCGAGCGTGTAGCCGCGACCCGAATCTTTTGGCGCAATTGCGGTAATAAATTGCTCTGTTGGTGTCAAGCCTAGGCTTGCACGTGCTTTAGTCGTTAAACCACGACCAATAATGAGTGGAATTCGTCCACCTGCGCGCACTTCGTCTGGCATAGTCGGTGGCGATAACTCAAACGTTGAAATCACTTCGCCGCTTTCATTTAATACTTTTCCTGCATAAGGTTGAATGGTAATCACATCGCCTGTTTGCATTTTTGATACATCGCATTGAATTGGCAAGGCGCCAGAATCTTCTGCTGTATTAAAGAAAATTGGCGCGATTTTAGTGCCTAAAATAACGCCACCTGTGCGTTTGTTTGGAATATTAGGAATATTCTTGCCCATATACCATTGCACTGAGTTAATGGCAGACTTGCGAGATGAACCCGTACCGACAATATCGCCCACGTAGGCTAATGGCAACCCTTTTTGTTTGAGCGTTTCAATCAGCTTCAAACCATCAGGCATTTTATTAACCAACATAGCTTGTGCATGCAACGGAATATCTGGGCGACTCCAAGCGTCTTGCGCAGGGCTTAAATCATCGGTATTGGTTTCGCCATCTACTTTAAATACCGTCATTTTTATTTCTTTTAGCAACGCTGGCACATCGGTAAACCACTCTGCTGCGGCCCATGATTCCATCAACGTTTTAGCGTGCGTGTTGCCCGCTTTCATTTTTTCTTCCACATCATGAAACGCATCAAACATTAAAATAGTATGTGATAAAGCTTTAACCGCTGACGCTGCCATTGGTGTATCAAGCAACTCCACCAAAGCTTGTACGTTGTAGCCGCCCAACATTTTACCTAGCAAGGCTACAGCTTTATCTGGGCTAATTAACGGTGAGGCGGCTTTGCTACTGGCTATATCTGACAAAAATGCAGCTTTTACATAAGCGGCTTGATCTACGCCAGCTGGTGTGCGATTAGTGATTAAATCGAGCAATAAGTCCGAATCCGCTGCTGGTGGGTTTTTGAGCAACTCTACTACAGAGGCTACTTGTTCAGCAGTCAATGGAAGTGGTGGAAGGTTTTGGGTCTCGCGCTCTTGCACGTGTGCAGAATAGTCTTTAAGCATAATTTAGTGTCTTTAGGTATTTAAATTTAGGTTGTTAAATTCATTATACAACCAGCATCAAACATATTTTCTCAGCGTTAAGTCTTGGTGTTTTAGTTGGCTATGTAGTTATCTAGTGTGTATTGTCT
This sequence comes from Methylotenera sp., assembly GCA_041687795.1. Lineage (GTDB taxonomy): Bacteria > Pseudomonadota > Gammaproteobacteria > Burkholderiales > Methylophilaceae > Methylotenera. The sequence continues at coordinate 1,607 of JBDNJL010000140.1, forward strand.
ATATATAGTTCTTTAGCAAACGGCGTACTGCAGCTTTTGCCGCTCGCGGAGGCTTCTAGCTTATCTAGCAAAGCACTTTCATAACCTTTGCCATGTTTAAGCTCTAAAAAAGCGCGCACTTCAAATACATCTGCAAAACCGTTATGGTCAGTATCCATTTTAACTACGTTATCTTCTAACGATGGCCCTGTGTAGGCATCAACAGAAATGTGTCTGTCATTTTCGGTTAAGTATTCTAATACATTGGCTGATAGAGCCATATTAGATATGAGCATCATGCTTGTTAACGCAATGTTTTTGAATATTGATTTCATTCACTATCCTCATGCAATTTGTCGATTTAATAGACTGCAATAATTGTGAGCTATATTAAACCAATCATTGATATTACAACTGTGACTAACGTTACAGATTATATGCTGTCAAATCGCAACAATTTTAATACTATCGAGTGCTATTTTTTCTTTCCATAATGCAGGGCCAGTGCTGTGTAATGATACACCCCTTGCGTCAACCGCTACCGTAACAGGCATATCTTGCACAGTAAATTCGTGAATCGCTTCCATACCTAAATCTGCAAAGGCTAAAACTTGTGATTTTTTAATTGCTTTACTGACCAAATATGCTGCGCCACCTACAGCGGTTAAATACACTGATTTGTGTTTTGCAATGACTTTAATCGCTTCGTCGCCGCGCTCTGCTTTACCTACCATGCCTAGCAAATTAAGTTTACCCAGCATCATTTCGGTGTAGTCATCCATGCGCGTAGCCGTTGTCGGGCCTGCCGGACCTACCGCTTCATCTCGCACGGCGTCAACTGGACCAACGTAATAAATAAACCGATTGGTAAAATCTACTGGTAATTTTTCGCCCTTTTGCAGCATGATTGCAATACGTTTATGTGCCGCATCGCGACCTGTGAGTAATTTTCCACTTAACAATAACGTTTGTCCAGGTTGCCAAGTTTGTATATCTGCTTTAGTAATCATATCTAAATTTACATGTAACGCATTCTCGCTGGGCGTCCAACTCACTTGTGGCCAATCGTGCAAGTTTGGTGCTTCTAATTCTGCGGCACCGCTTCCGTTTAATTCAAAATGCACATGTCGCGTAGCTGCGCAATTTGGAATAATCGCCACTGGCAAACTTGCCGCATGCGTTGGGTAATCCAAAATTTTTACATCTAACACTGTTGCTAAACCGCCTAAACCCTGCGCGCCTATGCCTAAGTTGTTTACTTTTTCAAAAATCTCTAAGCGAAGTTCTTCTAATTTATTACTTGCACCTTTAGCTTTCAATAGGTCAATATCAATCGGTGCCATGAGGGCCTCTTTTGCCATCAATACGGCTTTTTCAGCAGTGCCGCCAATGCCAATACCCAACATACCTGGCGGGCACCAACCCGCGCCCATTTGGGGCACAACGTTTAAAATCCAATCCACAATACTATCATTTGGGTTTAGCATCGCAAGCTTGGCTTTGTTTTCAGAGCCACCGCCTTTTGCGGCAATACTAACTTCTACTTTGTCACCAGCCACTAGCGAAACATGCACTACCGCCGGTGTGTTGTCTCGAGTATTAGTGCGTTTACCCGCAGGGTCAGCCACTATAGACGCGCGTAATTTATTGTCTGGCAAAAGGTAAGCACGGCTCACGCCTTCGTTCACCATTTGTTCTATATCTAATGTTGCACTACCTAGTTTTGACGCCCAACTCACCTGCATACCTACTTTTACAAAAGTAACAACAATGCCAGTGTCTTGGCATAGTGGTCGTTTGCCTTCTGCACATAGGCGCGAGTTAGTTAAAATCTGTGCAATTGCATCTTTGGCGGCGGCTGATTTTTCTGCCTCATACGCGCGTCCAAGTGCCTGAATATAATCTACAGGGTGATAGTAAGAAATATATTGCAGTGCATCGGCAATGCTGGCAATAAAATCTTCTTGTTGAATGATGGTGGTCACGATTTTCTTTTTTATTTACCTAGTTTTTGTGTAAAACAATTTTAACTATCTGCTCGATTTTGCGTAGGCAATTTTGTTATTAATGTCTTTACGCAAAATTTTACCATTCTTAGTTCTTGGGAAATCATGCGTTAAATATACAGTTTTTGGCGTTTTATACGCCGCTAAATGCTGCTTGCCAAATGCAATTAACTCGTCTGGTGTCACTGTCAAATTTGGTTGTAAAATAATATATACGACCACGAGCACTTTATCTTTTTCTAACTCTTCTGCCACGCTCGCGCAATCTGCCACAGCTGGATGAGATTTATATACACGCTCTATCTCATAAGGTGAAACGCGATAGCCAAAGCTTTTAATAATATCGTCTTTACGGCCTAAAAACCAAATGTAGCCATCCGCATCATAACGTGCATAATCGCCAGTAAAAAACCAGCCATCATGCTTATATTTCAGCGTTTCCTCGTCAAAATTCCAATAGCGTAAAAACAAACCCGGGTCACTATCTGGCACGCAAATCATGCCTTCTTCACCTGTTTCTGCTGGTTGCAATGTATCAGGATTTAGTAGTTGAATATTATGTCCAGGTTGCGGAAAACCAGCTGAGCCAGCACGAATAGGTCTGTAAATACTTTGGCTTAAATAGTATGAAAATTCACTCATACCGACTGCTTCATAAATATCACAATCAAACCGCGCGCGCCATTGTTGCAATACTTCGTCAGACAAATGCTCACCAGCGCTCATGCAATGTCGTAGCGTTGGCACATCTGCTTTGACCGCGTTACTTTTTTGAATCATCTGCCGATATATAGTGGGTACGCCAACAAATACCGTGGCTTGATGCTTTGCAATTAATCGTGTCCATAAATCTGCATCGTTTTTGCCTTCATGCACAATCACGGTTTTGCCTAAATAAAGCGGGTCCATCAATCCTGAGCCTAGCACATACGTCCAATTAAACTTGCCAGAATGCATGATTCTATCTGGCGTATTAGCTTCTTGTTTTAAGTCAAAATCAAACCAATATTTGCTGGCAGGTTTGCGACCTAATAGTGCGCGATGTGCGTGCAAAACGCCTTTTGGATAACCTGTAGTACCTGAGGTATAGACTAAATAGGCAGGATCGTCGGCTAAACTTGACGGTTTTTTATAGACACATTTTTGATTTGCTAATTCAGCAGATAAATCCACTACATTTAAACTAGCATGGTGCGTAATCTCACCAGTGCCAGTTAAAAATATGTGTTTTAAATTAGGTAGTAAAGCACTATCTGCAAGGTGCGATTGTAGATGTACCCAAGCCGCTTTATCAGTTACCAGCACCGTTGCACCAGAATCACGCGCTAAGTAAGCCACTTCTTCTGGCGTTAATAAAGTGGAAGTTGGTACAGAAATCGCGCCGCTTTTCATAGCACCTAGAAATGCAATGGGATAATCTAAACTATTGGGCAAGCGAATCAGTACGCGCTCATCTTTGTCAACGTTTAAAGATTGTAATAGTGCAGCAAATTGATTTGTGCGTTCTGCCAATTGCGCAAAGGTTATTTGTGATGTACCTAAAGCGTCATCTTCCACAATCATAGCGATATGCTCGGCAGCTGATGTGCCTAAATGCGCATCTGTACATGCAACGCCAATATTAAAATGCTGCGGAATCTGCCATTGCCAATCTGGAAATTTTTCAAACATGCTCCTAGCCCTTTTTATTATAGTAATGCCCCGTATGGCCAGTTTTGGCGAATAACCTGCGCTGGCAATAGCTCAAGTACGTGCATTGCAAAATCCATATCACTATCACTTAACGCGCGTAAAGCATGTGCGCGCAGTAAGGTTTGTAGTGCTTTACCAAACATTGGAGGATCTAACATTTCACCTTCAAACTTAATCGCACCGCCAAGCAAGGCGTCAGCTTCAATCGCTGCTTTTAAAATGCGTACTTTTTGATTTACTTCAGTCGGCGACGGGGTATAAGCGGTTTTGCACAAATGAATATGCCCAGGATGAATCACTTGTTTGCCAGTTAAACCCATTGCAGCCTCTTGGCAAGCGTGTTTATAGACGATGCGCGATTCATAATCGCCATGTAAATCTAGCCAACGGCGAACATCATGCGGCTCCAAAAATTTCTCGGGCATGATGTTACTACCAATTAAAGTTTCTACACCGCCAATCACACCTTTACCTGCAATACGAGCTTCAAACATGAGTTGATTCATGTAAAACTGCAATTCTTCAATCCAGTTTTCCGGTGTAATGTGAATCCCCATCGCTTTTGAGAAGTCATGAATACCGAATACCACGTGCTGTACAGTGCTGTATTGCATCAGCTCTGGCGCAATTTTGAGCGATTTTGGATGCTCAATAATCGGTTGAATCGTAATGTTTGGGTTGATATTGAGCAACAAGCTAGATAAATCGCGCACTTCTGCTGCACCGTAAGCTTCGCCTGCTTTAGCGAGCATCACTACGTCAATATAGTCACCTAGATCTTGTACGAGTTGCATATCTAATTCGTACTCTTCGGTGCGAAAAGAGTTCGCACGAATTGCAATCGTCAACTCTTTTTTATGTTTTTGACTATCTTTAAGTTTGGGTAGCTCTTTACGCAGTAAAGCACGGCTCATTTCTTTTTGGCGGCACCCATCTTCCAAGTCAAAAATTAACGTGTGTGCATTGGTATTGTGTGCATGTTTTTGCATGCGCGCTGCTGCTTGATCTAAGTCTTCATAGATGCCTTGCGCTGGTGAATATTTTACTGGTGGGTAATATAACTGAATGCCTGGCCAAGTAGCGCCTAGCATGCCAGCATTGGTATAGCACTTAATTTCAGCATGAGCATTTTTATCGATATGACTAGATTTAGAATGAGTAGAGTTCACAATGCGCCTTTGTGCTTATTGAATACTAGGTTCATATACAGGATTTAATTTAAAAATTAATGTTTGCATTGCATGACTATTTAAGTCTTTTTTTAGCTGTGCTTTACCTGTCACCATATCCAAAAACTCGTTATCAGGAAAGTCTAGCAACACATCAAAAGCGGCTAATTCCTCTGGGTTTAAGTCGGCTAAATATTGCTCTGCAAAGCGTTGCAATAGTATATCGAGCTCTAACAAGCCTCTACGACAACGCCAACTTAAACGACGCTTTTCGGTATCTGTCATTATAGTATCTGTCATTGTATTATTGGCTTGTATTAAATTGCCTTAATATTAATTTGCTTTTTAGGCACAGCTTGTTTTAAATGTCTAGCTTGCGCAACTTTTAAATCTTTAATTTTTGCAATTGCTAACGACGGATTCAACTTTTTCGGGCAAACATCTACACAATTCATAATATTGTGACAACGGTACAAGCGGTCTGGCGCTTCTAAATTTTCCAAGCGCTCATCTAAAGCTTGGTCGCGACTATCCGACATAAAGCGGTAGGCTTGTAATAAGCCTGCTGGCCCAACAAACGTTTCTGGATTCCACCAAAAACTTGGGCAAGAAGTAGTACAAGCGCCGCACAAAATGCATTCATATAAACCATCTAATTTTGCGCGGTCTTCTGGTGATTGCAAACGTTCGGTTTCTGGTGGCGCATCGTTATTTATCAAGTATGGTTTTATCGAATTGTAATGTTCAAAAAACTGCGTCATATCTACTACTAAATCACGAATTACAGGCAAGCCTGGCATCGGACGTAGCACCACTGGCTCCTCAAGTTCTGATAACTTAGTAATGCAAGCCAAGCCATTTTTGCCGTTAATGTTCATACTATCTGAACCACAAACACCTTCACGGCAAGACTTACGAAGGCTAAGCGTATCGTCTAAATCTTTAATACGCAATATTGCATCTAACAACATTTGGTCACTATCCTCTAGTGCAATGTCGTAGTCTTGCATGTAGGGTTTTTTATCTACATCTGGGTTGTAACGATAAATTGAGAATCGCATAATGGATATACTCTAAAAAATAGTTTCTCTAAAAATGTGTCTGTAAAAAACCGTTAAGTTTTTTTACCAAGGAAGGCAAAACGGTTAACTTTAACGCCGACCTTAATAAACTCTAGCTTTGGGTTTAAAAGATTCCACCGTTTGCGGTTTCAGATTCACTGGCTTATATTCCAAACGATGATTCTCACGGTAATACAGTGAATGTTTTAACCAATGCATATCGTCTCGCTCACCAAAATCTTCACGCGCATGCGCCCCACGGCTTTCTGTGCGCGCCTCGGCCGAATGCATAGTGGCAAGTGCTACTTCTACCAAGTTATCTAGCTCCAAGGCCTCTACACGCGCAGTATTAAATACTTGGCTTTTATCTTTAATCACTGTGTGTTTTGCACGCTCTGCAACCGCGTCAATTACGGCGACACCTGCGTGTAATAAATCTGGAAAACGAAACACACCACAGTGCGCTTGCATTGCATTACGTAGCGATTCGCCAACATCTTTAACGCTTTCAGCTTGCGTTTGATTTGGGTGGCTCACTTCTAAACGATTTAATCTCGCAAGCGTTTTATCAAACGCATCGCTAGCTAATGGCTTGTGCGATGGTGATTGCGCGTTTTCACGCCTAACTTCTTCTACCATTTTGTCGCCCGCGGCACGGCCAAACACCACTAAATCTAATAGCGAGTTAGAACCTAATCGATTCGCACCATGTACAGAAACACACGCGCACTCGCCCACCGCATATAGACCATTCACAAGCTCTTGGCTACCTTTGCTATTAGGCACAACTACTTGCCCATGCAAATTAGTTGGAATGCCGCCCATCATGTAATGCACGGTAGGTACAATAGGAATTGGGTCATACACAGGGTCAACATTGGCAAAGGTTTTAGCAATCTCACGTATGCCCGGTAACTTGCTATTAATGAGCGCTTCGCCTAAATGGTCTAACTTTAGAAATACTGCATCTTTATTTTTACCAACACCACGACCAGCTTTTACCTCTGTAGCGATGGCGCGTGATACTACATCGCGACTGGCTAAATCTTTGGCATGTGGTGCATAGCGCTCCATAAAACGCTCGCCTTTGCTGTTCACCAAATAACCGCCCTCACCTCGAACGCCTTCAGTAATCAACACGCCTGCATTTAACACGCCTGTGGGATGAAACTGCCAAAACTCCATATCTTGTAGCGGAATGCCAGCGCGTGCTGCCATGCCCAAACCATCACCCGTGTTAATAAATGCGTTTGTACTGGCTTTAAAAATACGCCCTGCGCCACCCGTAGCAAGCATGGTGGCTTTAGCGCGAATACAATGAATTTCTCCTGTTTCAATTTCTAACGCCAATATACCTAACACGTTGCCTTCATTATCTTTTAGTAAATCCAGCGCTAACCACTCTACAAAAAACTGCGTGTTAGATTGCACATTACGCTGGTACAGGGTATGCAACATAGCGTGGCCTGTTCTATCTGCCACGGCGCACGTGCGCGAAATAGCTTTTTCACCAAAATTTTGTGTCATTCCGCCGAAAGGTCGCTGAAAAATTTTACCGTTGTCTAGGCGGTCAAATGGCATGCCAAAGTGCTCTAACTCGTAAATTGCTGCGGCAGCATTTTTGCACATAAACTCAATCGCATCTTGATCACCCAAATAGTCCGAACCTTTAATGGTGTCGTACATATGCCATAACCATTTATCATCTGCCACATTGCCTAAAGCAGCAGCAATGCCGCCTTGCGCTGCCACTGTATGTGAGCGTGTTGGGAACACTTTAGTAATCACTGCTACTTTTAAGCCAGATTGCGCTAATTGCAATGAGGCTCGCAGACCTGCGCCTCCGCCACCTACGACAATGGCGTCAAAATTTTGTGCCGATAATACTGTTGAAGCTGATGCCATATTAAACTTTCATTCTAATAAAATGAAGCAGTGAATAGCCACACTGCCCAAACCAAACAAGCCCATAATAAAATAATGACTACTTTTATTGCTACGCCACGAACCTCCGTATTAGGCACATAATCCTTAAGTACATCGCGTATACCAAGCCATGCATGCATGCTCAAACTTAACCAAAATAAAATACTCACAACTCGCATCCACCATGGCTGAAAAACGCTTTGCCAAGTTTCAAAACTATTAGGTTGTACACACATCAATCTAACTACTAATACAACACTGTAAATTGCAACAATTAAACCCGTAAAACGCTGTGCCAACCATGCACGAAAACCAGGATATTTGCGGCTTAGCAGTTCTAACAACATAAAATTATCCGCCTCGTCACCCTAAAACCACAATGCAATAGCAAATATCAATGTAGCAAATATACCTAAAATTAAAACGATCTTGCTGGTGTAACGGGCTTTCATGAGTGTTGTCATCCAATGCACATCCATCGCCAAATGTCGCAAACCGGCAAAAAAATGATGGAAAAAAGCCCACGCCAATCCAATAAGCACAAGCTTTATAAGCGGTGAATGCATTAAATTAACAATAGTTTGATAATGTTCAGCAGAGCTTAATGACAACTGCAACGTGATCAATATCAATGGCAATACTAAAAATAGTACACAGCCCGTTGCGCGGTGCAAAATAGATACCAGCGCATTAATCGGTAATCTAATTGTCAGTAGATTGAGATTTTTTGGGCGATTCTTTAGCTTATGTTTATTTGGCATAACAACTAAATTACTTTAATATTTTCTGGTTGTAACCTGGCCGCTTCTGCTACTGCACCAGATACTTTTTCCATCAAACGTGCATCAAATGGTTTGGGAATAATGTAATCCTTACCAAAGCTTAAACTAGTCAATTTATAAGCCTCTAGAACCGCTTCTGGCACGGCTTCACGTGCCAGGCCTGCCAAAGCTTTTGCGGCAGCGATTTGCATTTCATCAGTAATTTGTCTGGCTTTAGCATCTAATGCGCCACGAAATAAGTACGGAAAACACAAGGCATTATTCACTTGATTTGGGAAGTCTGACCTGCCGGTTGCCATGACAATATCGTCACGTATTGCATGCGCATCACTAGGTAAAATTTCAGGATCTGGATTTGCCAAAGCAAACACTACAGGTTTTGCAGCCATACTTCTTAACAACTCTGGCGATAATGCATTAGCCGCAGAAACACCAATAAAAACATCTGCTTGCGGCATCACGTCTGCCAATGTTTTAGCGCTTGAAGGTGCAACAGCTAGGTGCCTGTTATTGTCATGCAAATCATCGCGAGCGGTATCTAAAACGCCAGTTCTATCCACCATAGTGATATTGGTTGCGCCCATTAGTTTTAGTAGTCGCGCACATGAACAACCCGCTGCGCCAGCGCCTAAAAATACTATTTTTACTTTATCTAATGTTTTGCCTTGAATAGAGAGCGCATTCGTCAAAGCTGCTGCAACAATAACAGCCGTACCATGTTGGTCATCATGAAATACTGGAATATCTAGGCGTGCGCGAAGTTCTTTTTCAATGATAAAGCAATGTGGTGCAGCAATATCTTCTAAGTTAATACCGCCAAATGTTGGCGCAATATTTACAACTGTTTCAATAAATGCCTCTACGCTTGGCGCTGTCACTTCAATGTCAAACACATCAATGCCTGCAAAGTGCTTAAATAAAACAGCTTTGCCCTCCATAACAGGTTTGCTCGCTAGCGCGCCCATGTTACCCAAGCCTAGAACGGCAGTACCATCTGTAATTACCGCTATTAGATTACCCTTATTGGTATATTTATAAGCATCGGCAGGGTTTAAATGAATAGCACGCACAGGCTCGGCGACGCCTGGGGTGTAGGCAAGCGATAAATCATCTTGCGTAGCACAAGGTTTAGTAGACTCTACACTTAATTTTCCAGGGATTGGAAACTGGTGATAATCTAGCGCGCGCTTTTTTAAGTCATCCACAATATTCGCCTTTGCTATTCTAATTCATTCATATAATGATGATTGTCTGTCACACACATGCCTAAACGCCATTCCATAGGTTTATCGCCATAGGTAAAGGATACTCGCTCTATGCTTAACAGAGGTTCATTAGCTTTTAAACCAAGTGCTTCAGCAGCTTCTCCCGTAGCAACTACTGCTTTTAATCGCTCTTCCGCACGTATCATGCGAACACCAAACTGCGACTCGTACATACCGTACATTGAACCATTACTCTCTTCCACCTTTGCTCCATTCAAACCTTTAAATGGACTTGCTGGCACTATAATATGATCAAAAATCAAGGGTCTACCAGAAAACGATAGCAAGCGCTTCACCTCTATCGTGTTGGCACCAGCTTTAATATCCAACACTTTTGCCATGTGCGCATCTGCTTTACTTTTTGCGCATGAAATAAACTCATTTTGCAAAAATTCTTTTTGCCCGTCAGCAGAAGTTAGTCTTAAGAAACGCAACTTCATCCCTTCTGATTTGTGTGTTGCTACAAACGTGCCCTTGCCTTGACGACGAATTAAAATATTTTCTGTTGCAAGCGCGTCTATGGCCTTGCGGACAGTTCCCTGACTCACTTTGTAACGACTGGCAAGCTCAACTTCACTAGGAATCATATCGCCTGGACGCCATTCCCCACCAATTAAGCTTTGCGTAAGCAATACCTTAATTTGGTCGTATAAAGGTTTGTAGCTTGGTGAGTTGTAATGTTTATCTTGCACAATCTTGCCCTTTACATCTTAGTTTTTGATGATTAATCATTTTAAAAACTTAACCACTTTTTACAGACACACTTTAAAATAATTTGTATTTCGAGTATTTATAACATGGTAATTTAAAATAGTCTACTGTTTTATATCTTATATAAGACATAAGATATAGGTTGACAGCTTTAAAAAACTCTATATATAATCAATCCCATTGAGATGCTAAATAACTTAAACTTTGTCTGTGCAATTAAAAACCAAGCCGTGGTAAAAAGCTGGCTTGGTTGTTATGCAAAGTTAAACGTATCTTCACAATAATTTAAGGCTATTGAATGAATCAGTACTTTCGCCCTCGCCGATCTATGCTTTATGTTCCAGGTTGCAACACGCACTACTTAGAGCGCGCACGCACTTTGCACGCGGACTCAGTCATCTTAGATCTAGGTGACCCGATTTTGATTGAGTGCAAAGAAGAGTCACGTGAGAATATCGTGAAATATGTGACCGATGGCGGGTATGGCTCGCGTGAGGTTGTAGTGCGCGTGAATGATTTAGATTCTCTATGGGGCGCTGATGATATTAATGCGATTGCAAAAACTAATGTTGATGCAGTACTTTTTCCAAATATAGAATCAGGTGAAGACGTGCTAAAAGCACTATCATTATTAGATGCAGCTGGGGGTGGCCACTTAGCAATTATGGTGATGATAGAAAGCCCGATTGCAGTCCTTAACGCAAAAGAAATTGCCAGTGCTTCTGACCGAATTGTGTGTATTGTGATGGCAACGTCTGACCTAATTTCGCAATTGCACGCCCGCGTAACGCATGAACGCTCTGCTATTTTAACTTCATTATCATTAGTAATTTTAGCCGCGCGAGCATATGGTCGAGCAGTGGTTGATGGTATTACGAGTGACTTTAAAAATATGCATTCTTTTGAATACGCTTGTAGATTAGGTCGTGACATGGGTTTCGATGGCAAATCACTTGTTCACCCTGCGCAACTTGCATACAGCAACGACGCTTACACACCTAAAGGCATAGAGGTAGCAAATGCCCGCGAAATTATCGCTGCATTAAAAGCCGCAAACGCCGCTGGACAAGGCACAGTTGTGGTCAATGACAAGTTGGTAGAACACCATCATGTGCGAGCCGCAGAACGTTTACTTAAATTAAGCGACATGATTACGACATTGGAAGAAAGCTATGTCTAAAATAATTGTTAAAATCAGTGCAGGTCGTTACTTTGAAGATTTCAAATTAAATGAGGTCATTCATCACTCTACACCTCGCACCATAACTGCTGGTGATTGTGCGCTTTATATTGCATTCACAGGTGCGCGCAATCCTTTACATTGTAGTGAACCTTTTGCACAAGCATTGGGCTACAAAACCACGCCTGTAGACGACTTGCTTGCTTTTCACATTGCGTTTGGAAAAACCGTACCTGATATTTCAGTCAATGCTGTAGCTAATTTAGGTTATGCCGATGTGCGTTTTATACAACCTGTTTATATTGGTGATACTTTAAGCACTTCAAGCCAGGTCATTGGTTTAAAAGAAAACTCTAGCGGCAAAGATGGTGTCGTTTGGGTGCGCTCGACCACTGTGAACCAACGTAATGAGGCAGTATTAAGCTGGGTGCGCTGGGTTATGGTGCATAAAAATGATGTAAGTGCACCAGCACCAACTAAAACCATTCCAGACTTACCTAGTTTTGTTGCTACAGAAAACTTAAGAATTCCTACTTATTTTTCAACGAATAGCTACGACACCACCGCGACTGGTAAAAAATACTTTTGGGAAGATTATGCAATCGGCGAACGCCTTAATCACCCAGCTAGCATGTTAATTAACGACAGTGATCACTCGCAAGCGACTAGGCTTTACCAGAATAATGCCAAATTGCATTTTAATCTCTCAGCTACTGCGCGCGCTGATGGTGGTCACCACAAACCACTAGTTTACGGAGGCATTGTGATTTCATTATGTCGCGCCATGAGCTTTGATGGATTAGAAAATGCGATTGCTATTTTAGCGATTAACGCAGGTAACCATGTAAAACCAAGCTTTGCAGGTGACACTATTCATACATTGTCCGAAGTGCTAGACACTTGGGAGCTACCAAATAGAATTGATGTAGCGGCGCTTCGTTTACGCATGGTTGGCATTAAAAACATGACCTCAGCAAATATTGCAGACATTAAAACCACTGAAGGTTATCAGCAAAACGTAGTGTTAGATTTAGATTACACCGTGTTAATACCACGTAAAGGAAAATAAAATGGCGCAAAATATTAACAATGTTCATCCTAAAGACGCGCTTTTTGGCGGTGAAAAATCATTTCCTGTCATCCCATCCTGCGAGCATTTTGCAGGGAGTGAAAAGCTGATTCTTAAAGCGTTAAGCTTGCAAGATTCTATTGGCGCGGTGTTTGATATTACCTGCGATTGTGAAGATGGCGCTGCGGCTGGGCAAGAGCGTGAACATGCCCAAATGATAGTGCGCACATTAAATTCCGATGCCAATAAACATCATATGGCAGGTGCGCGCATTCATGACTACACGCATCCTAGCTGGCGCCAAGATATTGATATATTGGTCGGTGGTGCCGGAAAAGTCTTGAGCTACATCACGATTCCTAAATGTACAGACATTGAACAAGCGCGCGAAATGATTAGTTATATCCAAAAAATCGCGGCCTTTCATACCGTCAATAAAACCATTCCTGTGCATATTTTAATTGAGACACATGGCGCGCTTAAACAAGTGCATGAAATTGCGACTTTACCTTGGATTCAAGTGCTTGATTTTGGCTTAATGGATTTTGTAAGCGCACATCATGGCGCGATTCCTGCCAGTGCCATGCGAAGCCCAGAGCAATTTGAGCATCGCTTACTTGCGCGGGCAAAAGCAGAAGTTGTGGCCGCCGCGCTTGCTAATGGTGTAGTGCCAGCGCATAACGTTACGCTAGATTTAAAAAATGCTGAAACAACTTTTAGCGATGCGCACCGCGCCCGTAACGAGTTTGGTTTTATGCGCATGTGGAGCATTTACCCTACGCAAATTCAAGCGATTGTAGATGCAATGAAGCCTAATTTTGATGAAGTGATTGATGCTTCAAATATCTTATTAGCTGCTCAGCAAGCAAATTGGGGGCCCATTCAATACGCAGGGGAGCTTCATGACCGTGCCACTTATCGATACTTCTGGGAAGTATTACAAAAAGCAAAACTTACCCAAGTGGCAATTCCTGACAATGCAGTTTTAGCATTTTTTAGCTAACTCAAGGCTTTAATTTAAGGTTTTAAAAATGAACACACTCACTTCAGCTGGCGCAAGATTTCGCCAAGCGCTTATTTTAGAAAAGCCGTTACAAATTATCGGAGCAATTAATGCTTATCACGCCTTACTTGCTTCGCAAACAGGCTATAAAGCCATATATCTCTCTGGCGGCGGTGTGGCAGCAGGTTCGTTGGGCATCCCGGATTTAGGTATTTCTACTTTAGAAGATGTACTCATTGATGTGCGCCGTATCACTGACGTAACAGACACACCATTACTAGTGGATATTGACACTGGCTTCGGCGGCGCATTTAATATTGCTCGAACTATTAAAAGCATTACAAAAGCCGGGGCTGCGGCAGTGCATATTGAAGATCAAGTTAGTGCAAAACGCTGTGGTCATCGTCCGAATAAAGCAGTAGTTAGCCAAGCTGAAATGGTAGACCGTATTAAAGCAGCGGTAGATGCCAAAATCGATCCAGACTTTGTCATCATGGCGCGTACCGATGCACTCGCGGTGGAAGGCTTACAAGCCACAATTGACCGCGCATGCGCTTATGCCGAGGCAGGCGCTGACATGATTTTTCCTGAAGCGATGACTGAGCTTACTATGTATAAACAGTTTGTTGACGCGGTAAAAGTGCCTGTGTTAGCTAATATTACAGAATTTGGCGCTACGCCTCTATTTACTGTAGATGATTTACGCAAAGTCGACGTGAGTATGGTGCTCTATCCACTTTCTGCATTTAGGGCCATGAATCAAGCTGCACTCGATGTGTATGAGGCTGTGCGTAAGGACGGCACGCAACAAAATGTGCTAGATCTTATGCAAACACGTATGGAGCTATACGAGCACTTAAATTATCACGCTTATGAACAAAAGCTAGATGCGCTGTTTAACAAGTAATTATTAAATAAATTAATAAAAATTGTCAATGAGGGAGAGGCAGTCGATGAATACAACGACCAATAATAGCCAACAAAATACTGGGCCCAAGAAGAAAAAGGGAGTGGCGCTCGCGGGCGTTTCTGCTGGAACAACTGCCATCTGTACGGTTGGCCATACAGGTAACGATTTACATTATCGTGGTTACGACATTATTGAGCTTGCGAAACACGCCACGTTTGAAGAAGTCGCGTATATGTTGATTCATGGCGAATTACCCAATTCATCACAATTAAGCGCTTATCACCAAAAACTAAAGACTTTGCGTGGCCTGCCTGATGCACTTAAAAGCGTATTAGAACAAATTCCAGCTAACGCGCACCCAATGGATGTCATGCGCACAGGTTGCTCTATGCTTGGCACTTTAGAACCCGAGAATGTTGACCGCAATATTGATGATGCTAAGTTATTAGGTGACAGACTCATTGCTTGTTTTGGCTCAATACTGATTTATTGGTATCACTTTAGCCACAATAACAAGCGCACTGAAGTCGAAACTGATGATGACTCTATTGCTGCGCATTTTTTACACTTACTACATGGTAGCGTTCCGTCAGATTTACACATTCGCGCAATGAATACCTCGTTAGTGCTCTACGCAGAGCATGAGTTTAATGCCTCCACATTCACCGCGCGCGTGATCGCTGGCACATTGTCAGATATGTATTCTTGCATTACTGGCGCTATTGGCGCATTGCGCGGGCCAAAACACGGCGGTGCTAATGAAGCGGCAATGGAAATCATCGAACGCTATCAAAATGCTGATGAAGCAGAAGCAGACATAATGCAGCGTATGGCGCGTAAAGAAATCATTATAGGTTTTGGTCATCCTGTTTATACAATTGCTGATCCTAGAAATGAATCAATTAAAGAAGTTAGCCGCACATTAAGCGAAGATAACGGTAATATGACGCTTTTTGAAGTTTCTTCAAGAATTGAAGAAGTGATGTGGCGCGAAAAGAAAATGTTCCCCAATTTAGATTGGTATAGCGCCTCTAGCTATCACATGATGGGCATTCCTACTGGCATGTTCACGCCAATATTCGTGATTTCTCGCACCACAGGTTGGGTTGCGCATGTGATTGAACAGCGCATTGATAACAAAATCATTCGCCCAAACGCAGAATATATTGGCCCTAAAAATAGAGATTATGTGTCTATAAAAAACCGTTAAGTCTTGAGTTCTCACCTTACTACATCAACCAATTAATTCTTCCAATAATCACTAAAAATTAACTAGAGAAATCACCTCATGTCAGCTCACATCTCAAATGTACGTCCAGCGCCAGACCAAGTTATTGTTGATATCGCCAACTATGTCGCTGACTTTGAAATCAACTCAGCCGAGGCGTTTGATACTGCTCGCAACTGCTTAATAGATACATTAGGCTGCGGCTTTGAAGCGCTTGATTATCCGGCTTGTAGAAAGTTGTTAGGTCCTGTTATTGCTGGCACAGTTGTGCCCAATGGCGCTAAAGTACCTGGTACTAATTTTCAGCTAGACCCAATTTTAGCCGCTTTTAATATTGGCGCGATGATTCGCTGGTTAGACTTTAATGACACGTGGCTTGCCGCAGAATGGGGTCATCCATCGGATAACTTAGGTGGCATTTTGGCGGTGGCAGATTATATTTCTCGCAAAAATATTACAGAAGGCAAAGCGCCGCTCACCATTAAAGACGTGCTCACTGCAATGATTAAAGCACATGAAATTCAAGGCATATTGGCCTTAGAAAATAGCTTTAATCGCGTCGGTTTAGATCATGTTATTTTGGTAAAAATTGCTTCAACTGCGGTGGTCACAAAATTATTAGGTGGCAATAAAGAAGATATTATCAACGCTGTTTCAAATGCGTTTGTCGATGGCCAAAGCTTACGCACTTATCGCCACTCTCCCAACACAGGCTCTCGAAAATCTTGGGCGGCAGGTGATGCCACTAGCCGTGCTGTAAGACTGGCTTGGATGACCATGCAAGGCGAAATGGGCTATCCAAGTGCGCTTACCGCAAAAACTTGGGGCTTTTATGATGTGTTATTTAAAGGCAATGTGTTTAAATTTCAGCGTCAGTATGGCAGCTACGTAATGGAACAAGTGCTGTTTAAAATTAGTTTTCCTGCAGAGTTTCACGCGCAAACGGCTGTGGAATGCGCATTTCAACTCAATGCAGAAGTCGGCAACAAGCTCCAAACGTTAGACCAAATTGCACAAATTGATAAAATTGTGATTACCACGCATGAATCTGCCATCAGAATTATCGATAAAACGGGTCCTCTTGATAACCCAGCAGACCGCGACCATTGTATTCAATACATGGCGGCAATTGGCTTGTTAAAAGGCAGCCTCACCGCCCTAGACTATGAAGACAATGTAGCAAACGACCCGCGTATTGATGCGATTCGCGACAAAATGACTTGCGTAGAAAAGGCGCAATACACCGCTGATTATCACAACCCAGAAAAGCGCTCGATTGCCAACGCAATTCAAATTTTCTTCTATGATGGTAGCCAATCAAACAATATTGCCGTGGAATACCCAATCGGCCATCGCCGCCGTCGCGGTGAAGGTATTCCAGAATTGGTTAAAAAATTCAAAGTGAATTTAGCGCGCCGCTTTGATGCTAAAACGCAAGCAGATGTGCTTGCATTATGTTTAGATCAAGCTAAATTAGAAGCGACACCAGTCAATGCGTTTGTGGATATGCTGGTGGTTGAGTAGTCTAACTATTGCTATAAATCTTAGCGTTTTTACTGTTTAGTTGAAAAAAACTTAATGGTTTTTTTTACGAGCACATTTTGAGTAAATATAAAATAAAAAAGCACTGCATTTAGCAGTGCTTTTTTATTATAAACAGAAGCCATTAGTTTGCTTCAGTTAAAGCCTCTTTAATTAAATCTATTGCTATTTGTTTGTGCAACTGGCGCTTAAAACTAACTTTCAAACTACCATTCATTTGCTTAAAAAACTGCGCTGCATGGTCAATTTTTTTGTTCTCATCAACGGCCAACCCAATCTCTTTTTTATCTTTAGCTTCTACCACTAAATTAAGCTCTGTTTGCCCATCGTTAGTTTTAACCACATAAGCAAAATCGGGCGAATATGTGCCGCCTCCCACTAGCGGAATACGGATAGAGTTTTTAGGAATCTTGCTATACACCATCACTTCAGCAATACTCGATTTAATATTATTCAGCTCAATTTCAGAATCATAAAATATGTTATTAAACATGTAATTATCTGATGGTGTATCTTTATCTGCATATACACCAACATTAGCAGAATCTATTTCAGCATACACAGAACCATCGGCTTTCGTAAACGCAGTGGGGTGAATTTTTTTGCTGGTTTTATGGTAATTCACTTTAAATTGCACAAACACTTGCTGCATTAGATAATCGTTAAAGCCTAGCTTTATATGCCGTATAGTCACCATGCTCATGTACGGGTTTATATCAAGCTGCCCACTTTTTTGCAGCTTGGCAAATACCGTATGCAAGGTGTAAATACTTAGTCCACAGTCTTTGGCTAAGGCTTGTAAAAACGCCTGATAGCCCATCATTTTAATAGGCAAAATGGCTTCATCTACACTTTGCAGATTACGATATGTGACCCTATCTTGCTCCACTACTAAACGCTGGCTTTGCGTTAAGCTGCCCGATTTTACAAATGCCTCTTTATGCGTAGTCAGGTAACTTTCAAAAAGCGTTTCAAAATTTTGCTCATGTTCAAACTGGTATTCCAGCACTACTTTTTGATTAATAGTTTCCCAAAGTTGCTTTAATTCATCATATTTTCCTGCGCGTATGGTGGCTTTTGCTTTATCGTTACCCCCCTGTTTAATTTTGCCACCTTTAAGTTGCGCGTCAAATGCAAGCGGGAATAACGCTTTTAGTTTTTCAAAACCGCCTTTTTCAAACTCATGCGCAAAGTTAATAATCTCGTCAGCAACTAAGCGTTTTAACAAGGCATTGCTATCGTTAAACTCGCCGTATCCTTTTAATACCGCTTCAATCAACGCTTGCTCTAGCTTAACCACATTAAAATCTGCGCCGGATTTTTCATTAATTTCATTTACCAATTTCTCAACAAAATCAGCCTCGGTAAAATCAACGTAGTAATGTAAATCATGCGATGTAAGCTTATCGCGATTCATATATTCATTGACTGGCAAACGTAACCCTCGCCCTACTTCTTGCAGTTTTGAAGTTTCACTACCGCTTGAGCGTAATTTACAAATCTGAAAAATATTCGGGTTGTCCCAGCCTTCACGTAAGGTCCATTTACTAAAAATAAACCGCCTTGGATTATCTATGCTTAGTAACCATTCTTTATCATGCAAAATCTCTTTAGCTTCTTGCTCAATTGCCTCATCGCTGTCTTTGTTATCTTTTGCAAAATAACCACCATGGCATTTAGCAATATCGGCTAATGCAGCTTCCAAATGCTTTTTATAAACCGCATCTGTTTCTTTAGTCAGCAAAAATTCAATATGCGCCTTTACCGAC
>JBDNJL010000141.1:0-3469 GCA_041687795.1 Methylotenera sp.
AACTTGTTATTTCTAAACTTTATTCATCCTGACTTACCAGGTTTATTTAGTACAAATCACATAAATGCAGTCAATGGCGCACTATGGACATTAAAAATCGAGGTGATGTTTTATCTGTGTGTGCCACTGTTTGTTTTTATGATGCGTAAATTTGGGCGTTGGCAGGTATTAATTGGTTTGTATGCAGCATCGCTATGCTATAGGGTACTTGTTGAGGCGTGGGGGGCTACAGGCTCGTTAATTTACCAAGAACTATTGTGTCAATTACCTGGCCAGTTAGTTTATTTTATTGCGGGTGCAGCCTTATATTACAACCTAGACCATTTCAGGTTGCATTGGCGATGGTTGCTTGGATTAGCGATTCTTATTTTGTTGGTTAGGCACCAGTTGCCAGTGTCTTGGGTAGAGCCTATGGCTTTAGGCGTAGTGGTAATTTATGCGGCTTGTATTTTCCCGTGGGTTGTTAATGTTGGTAAATACGGTGACTTTTCTTATGGGATTTACATTGTACACTTCCCCATTCTACAAGTTTTAATTCAGTATGGTTTATTTGAGCGCTCGCCAGTGATCGCGTTCATTACCTCTAATGTTCTAGTGCTAAGTATTTCTTATTTGAGTTGGCATTTTGTTGAAAAACGTTTTTTACGTAAATCCTCTCATTATGTTAAGGTAAACAAGTGAGTAAGCCGATGGCTCCAAAGATTGCCGTTTGTTTAGCCGCCTACAATGGTATGCACTATTTACCTGAGCAGTTAAACTCCATTCTTGAGCAATCAGGCGTTGCTGTGTCAGTGTTTGTTAGTGTTGATGCTTCAACAGATGGTACTGAGGCGTGGTTTGACACTCAAGCACAGAAAGACAGTCGTACAGTGGCGTTGCCACATGGTGAGCGCTTTGGCTGTGCCGCGAGAAATTTCTTTAGGTTACTTCAAGATGTTGATTTTTCTAAGTTTGATTATGTGAGTTTTGCTGATCAAGATGATATTTGGCAACAAGATAAACTTATTCGCCATGTTGAGTTAATACAAAAAAATGCAGTTGATGGGGTGTCATCTAATGTTATGGCTTTTTGGCCTGATGGCAAAACCAAATTAATTGATAAATCACAGCCGCAACGAGAGTTGGATTTTATATTTGAATCTGCAGGGCCTGGCTGTACTTTTTTAATGTCGCCTTGGCTTGTAAATGAGGTTAAGAAGTTACTTATTAATCCGTCTAGTGTTGCTAACCAAGTAGCTTTGCATGATTGGCTTATTTATGCGGTTTGTAGAGCTTCTGACAGAAAGTGGTTGATAGATCCAACCCCATCAATGCAATACCGTCAGCATGGTAAAAATGTGGTGGGGGCAAATAGCGGTTTAAAAGCTAAAGTAGCACGTTTAAAACAAATATCAAATGGTTGGTATCGGCGAGAAGTATTAAAAGTTTTAGAAGTTTCTTGCTCATTATCAAACAGACCGCAACTGCAAAGCCTTAAAAAAAACATCACGAAATCAGATATGAGTTCACTTTTTAATCTTTTAAGGGTTGTCCCCCAAGCGCGCCGTAGATTTTATGATCGTGTTTTTTTAGCTTTAATGATTATTTTTGGTATGTTTTAGATGGCATTTGATATTAAACGTTTAATAGTAACGGGCGCTAATGGTTTTGTAGGGCGTGCATTATGCACAGAAGCCTTAGTGCGTGGTATAGAAGTGCTAGGGGCTGCTCGACACTATGGTCAATTACCTGTTGGCGTTAAAAGCATTGCCGTAGGCGATATTGATCATAAAAACGATTGGCAGAACGTCTTGGTAGGTTGTGATGTGGTTATTCATCTTGCTGCCCGTGTGCACGTGATGCAAGAGTATTCAGAAAATCCGTTAGCTGAATTTCGTTGCGTTAATGTAGCTGGTACAGAGCGCTTGGCACGAAGTGCTGTGGCGGCAGGGGTTAAGCGATTTATATTTGTAAGCTCAATAGGCGTGAATGGGTTGCTTACTGGACCAAATACTAAATTTATAGAAGCTGACATACCTTTGCCACATAATGCATACGCATTATCCAAATGGGAGGCAGAGCAGGTGTTGCATCAAGTAGCCAAAGAAACAGGTCTTGAAGTAGTGATAGTGCGTCCACCACTAGTATATGGAGCTGGGGTAAAGGGTAATTTTGCCCAAATGATTAAGGTATTAAAACTTGGTTTACCCTTGCCTTTAGCTACTATACATAATCAACGTAGTTTTATTTATGTTAAAAATTTAGTGGATGCGCTTATATTATGCGCTACTCACCCATTGGCGGCTGATAACACTTATTTAGTGAGTGATAATGAAGATTTATCTACCTCTGAATTATTAAGAAAGTTAAGCATTGACCTTGGTGTGTCACCACGTTTATTTTCTTGCCCAGAATTTATACTTAAATATGCCGGTAAGCTATTTGGAAAATCTGATCAAGTGGCACGTTTAGTAGGCTCTTTGCAGATTGATAGTAGTCGAATACGTAATGAATTAGGTTGGCAGCCACCTTTTACAGTGGATGAAGGATTAAAAGCGACAGTGAACGAGATTGTAAAAAGTTAAGTTACGATGATTAAACGTGTTTTTGATTTATGTTTAGCGCTATGCGCTTTAGTATTACTGGCTTTGCCATTTTTAGTTGTTATGTTGCTTGTGCGTTTTACATCTAAAGGGCCAATTTTGTATTGGTCAGACAGGATCGGGCGTAACAATGTGCTATTTAAAATGCCAAAATTTCGTAGTATGCAAATGGCTACGCCTGCACTAGCAACTCATTTATTACAAAACCCATCACAGTACCTAACACCAGTAGGCGCTTTTTTGCGAAAGTCCAGCTTGGATGAGTTGCCGCAATTATGGAGTATCATAAAGGGCGATATGAGTTTTGTGGGGCCAAGGCCTGCGCTTTTTAACCAAGATGACTTAATTGCTTTGCGCAGACACTATGGCGTTGATCGTTTACTACCTGGATTAACGGGTTGGGCACAAGTGAATGGGCGCGATGAATTACCTATTCCGCAAAAAGTTGACTGTGATGTGTATTACTTAAAGCACCAATCGTTATGGTTGGACGTAAAAATTATTGCGCTAACCTTTGTTAAAGTGTTGTATAGAGAAGGCATTCAGCATTAATTAATAATGACCATATATGATTAATCAAATTTTATGAAAAAAACACTTTCAAATTACCGCACACTGTTGGCAATTTTGCATGATAGCTTCGCTGTGCTCGGAGCATGGGTTATGGCGTATCTTTTGCGCTTTAACTTTGACATTCCAGATTCACACTTTGCTAACATGCTTGAAACACTTATATATGTGTTGCCATTTCAAATGGTGGTATTTATATGGTTTGGTCTTTATCGAGGGGTATGGCGCTTTGCCAGTGTGCTGGATTTAAAGCGTATTATGTTGGCAGTGGGCTTTGCTGCATTGGTTATTACCGCAGGTTTTTTCATGTTGCGTGG
>JBDNJL010000142.1:0-3709 GCA_041687795.1 Methylotenera sp.
CCTTCTCGGTCCGGGTCGGTTGCGAGATATATGCTATCTGCACTTTTCACGGCTTTTGCAATTGCATCTACATGTTTTGAATTGCGCTCAATAATATCGTATTTCATTGCGAAATTATCGGTAGGGTCAACCGCACCATTTTTTGGAATTAAGTCGCGCACATGCCCATATGATGCAAGCACCTCAAAGTCGCTCCCTAAGTATTTTTTGAGCGTTTTTGCTTTTGAGGGAGATTCAACAATTAAAAGTTTGGACATGAATGCCTAATAAAAAGACTGCAGAATGTAAATGTAATTAATGATAGCAAGGTAAACACCTATCAGACAACAACTTAGCAAGTAAACGTGAGTTTAAAATAGATGATTTTGAATAAATAACGTTTTTTTACGCTTTATTTACTTATT
The DNA here is from genome assembly GCA_041687795.1 of Methylotenera sp. Classification (GTDB taxonomy): domain Bacteria; phylum Pseudomonadota; class Gammaproteobacteria; order Burkholderiales; family Methylophilaceae; genus Methylotenera. The sequence continues at coordinate 405 of JBDNJL010000142.1, forward strand.
GCGCGCAAATTCTATACGAATACCGTCGCTACTGCTTAAGCTGAGTGCAGGGCTTAACTTACCAATGCCAGTGGCAATATCACCAAGCTTTATATGGTCAAACATAGGGTCCTCATCTTCTAATTTTGCTTGGCTTAAGTTTTTAAAGTCATATAAATTAGCATCTGCCAAGTGAGATGGCTCGACATTACTAATCGCCCGAAAAATATTATTTACTCGCCCAGGTTGTTCACGCTCCCATGTTTGCAACATATCTTTTATTTTTTGGCGCTGTAAGTTTTCTTGGCTACCGCATAAGTCGCAAGGAATAATTGGAAACTCCATCTGGCGAGCATAGCTAGCAATATCTTTCTCGCTACAATACGCTAGTGGGCGAATCACGATATTTTGTTTATCGTTAGTAGCCAATTTTGGCGGCATTGCTTTCATTTTTGCACCAAAAAACAGATTCAAAAATAATGTTTCTACAATGTCATCGCGATGATGTCCAAGTGCTATTTTATTAGCGCCTAGCTGTTTTGCGGTCGTGTAAATTACACCGCGACGTAAACGTGAGCATAGCGAGCAAGTGGTTTTACCTTCAGGTATTTTCTCTTTAACAATCGAATAAGTGTCCGCCTCAACAATGCGGTAATCAACGCCAAGTTTTTCAAAATAAGCAGGCAAAATATCTGCTGGAAAACCAGGCTGCTTTTGGTCTAAATTCATCGCGATAATTTTAAATTTAATGGGTGCACGCTCTTGCAGTGCCAATAAAATCATTAGCATAGCGTGGCTATCTTTACCACCACTCATGCACACCAGCACGGTATCACCTTCTTCAATCATGTTGAAGTCGCCAATGGCTTTGCCAGTCGCGCTTATTAAGCTATTTCGAAGCTTAATAAAGTTGTTTGAATGGTTGTCTGGTAAATGTTTAATCATGTGTGCATTATAAAGAAAATGCGTAAGCCATTGAATTAATTAATGAGATAGAAAGTTAAAAATAACTGTAACTACTGAAAAAAATTAAAAACAGGGGTATATTATTGATGTTGAAATGGGAAGCCCAGCACTAGGCTGGGCTTGGTTACGAATCTTTCGATTCTTATTGTAGCAACGGCTCTCACCCCAGATGACCACAATGAAATAATAATAAGGAAAAACAATATGCAAAGCAAGCGTAATTTTGGGCAGCTCACTTTTGGTTTTGATATTGGTATCGCATCAGTGGGTTGGGCGGTGCTTAATGAAAACAGGATTGTGGATTTGGGTGTAAGGGCTTTTGATAAAGCTGAAACTGCTAAAGAAGGTGATTCACTTAATCTAGTAAGGCGCTCTGCAAGGTTGTTACGCCGCCGTTTACATCAACGCGCTTGGCGTTTAAAAAAGTTAGCTAGATTGCTGCAACATGAAGGTGTAATTACCGATACTACTTTATTTAAGCCAGAAAATCCTTATGCATATTCACTTTGGCAATTACGTGTCGATGGCTTAAATCGTCTTTTAACATCTGAAGAATGGGGACGTGTCATTTATCATCTTTGTAAACATAGAGGTTTTCACTGGGTGAGTAAGGCAGAAGAAAAAAAAGCTGAAGATGACACCAAAGGTGAAAGTGGGCAAGTTAAAAAGGCACTTTCTGCCACTACTAAGTTGATGAAAGAAAAAAACTATCGTAGCGCAGCAGAAATGGTGTTGGTTGAATTCCCAGAAGCACAGCGCAATAAACAAGGTGATTATGGCAAGTCACTCTCACGCGTTTTGTTAAGTGCAGAGTTTGAGTTGCTATTTGAACAGCAACGCGTGTTTAATAATCCTCTCGCCACGCAAGCGCTACAAGAAGCGCTGCTAGGTAATGGGAATCGCAAAACAGGTTTGTTTTGGCAGCAAAAGCCAGCGTTAGCAGGTGCCGATTTACTTAAAATGCTTGGGCATTGTACGTTTGAAAAAGCAGAGTATCGCGCCCCTAAAGCCAGCTTTACAGCAGAGCGCCATGTTTGGCTTACCAAGCTCAATAATTGCCGCATTGTGATTGATGGCATCACGCGTCCGCTAAATGCGCAAGAGCGTGCACTTGCACTACCTATGCCTTATGCACAAGCTAAAGACTTAAGCTACCATCAACTAAAAGTTGCATTAGTTAAAGCTGGTTTTCTGCCTGATACCTTTCGTTTTACAGGTTTATCTTACCCCAGTAAAAATCAAATAGATGCAGGCAATGCTAAAGACCCTGAAGCAACTACTTTGGTTAAAGTGCCTGCTTTTCAAGAGATGCGTCTCGTACTAAAAAAAGCAGGATTAGAAACAGAATGGGAAGGCATGGTTGCCGCTGCTTTAAATGGTGAACCGCAGTTACTAGACCAAATTGCAGTAGTGCTAAGTGTCTATAAAGAAGATGATGGAGTTGAAGTTGAGTTAGGCAAACTCATTTTGCCTAACCAAATAAAAATGGTTGAGGCACTAGCGGGTATTCGTTTTGATAAATTTAGTAACTTGTCGCTTAAAGCACTTTACAAAATTTTGCCTCACATGGAGCTTTGTTTGCGTTATGACGAAGCTTGCGAACAAGCAGGCTATCATCACAGCCAGATGTTTAAGCTGGGTGACGATACGCAAAAGCTATTACCCGCTTTTTATACAGGGCGTGATAAAAAAGGGCGTTTAATTTTTAATGAAGACTTTGATATTCCGCGAAACCCAGTAGTGTTGCGCGCGCTTAACCAAGCGCGCAAGGTGATGAATGCGCTGATTAATAAATATGGCTCACCCCACCAAGTGAACATTGAAATGGCGCGTGATTTGTCACGTCCTATGGATGAACGCACCAAAATTAAAAAAGCGCAGGAAGAGTTTCGAGACCGTAATGAAAAAGACCGTGCTACTTTTAATTTGGAATACAACAGTTCTGGCACGCTAAAAGGTAAAGAGTTTGAAAAGTATCAGCTTTATCGTGAGCAACAAGGTAAATGCTTGTATTCATTAGAGCCATTTGAACTCAATCGCTTATTCGAAATGGGTTATGCCGAGATAGACCACGCGCTACCTTTTTCACGTAGCTTTGATGAAAGCAAAAATAACAAGGTATTGGTACTTGCAAAAGAAAACCGCGATAAAGGCAATCGCACGCCCTATGAATACTTGGGTGGGGCAGAGAATGGTGAGCGTTGGCATCGTTTCGCAACATTTGTTGAGACTAACAAAACCTATCGTCAAGCCAAGCGCAACAGATTACTTAAAAAAGATTTTGACGCAAAAGAAGCCGAAGGTTTTAGAGAGCGCAACTTAAATGACACGCGCTACATTTGTCGTTTTTTTAAAAATTA
>JBDNJL010000143.1:0-9761 GCA_041687795.1 Methylotenera sp.
CTGCTTTCTTCTCAGTAGATTTATCTTCTATAGCTTTTGATTCTTTAGCAGGTTTAACTTCTTTTTCAGTCTTTACTTCTTTCGTTACTTTGTCTGCTTTTTTAGCGGATGAGGCATTAATTTCTTTTGCTACAGATTTAGTTTCTGAAGGGGCAGTAACAGTCGTTTTTCCGCTAACTGAAACATCTTTACGTATGCTTTGCAAAGTCATCGGACCAATACCATCTACTTTTTCAAGCTCATCTACAGATTTAAAGCCACCATTTTTCTTACGATAATCAATAATTGCTTGAGCTTTTACTGGGCCAATTCCAGTGAGAGACTCTAGTTCAGCTTGTGAGGCTGTGTTTAAGTTTACGCCTGCAATTGAGCTAAGGCTGAAACTTAAAAAAGCAAGTAATACGAATAGGATTTTTTTCATTTTTTGGTTCTCCATTTTATGATTATTAATAAACGTTTTAAAAAAATTTAATAAACGCTATATCCATGATAACTTAAAGGTTAAGATATTTACAAAAACTATTGCAAACATTCTGCATGAATCGCTTGTAAAGCCTCAAGCGGATTTTCTGCTAACGTAATCGGTCTGCCAACAACTAAATAGCTTGCGCCATTTGCTAGCGCATTTGCTGGCGTTACAACGCGTGATTGATCGTTTTGATTGACATTTGCAGGACGAATGCCTGGAGTTACTAGGCAAAAATCATCACCAATCGCTTTGCGCAGTATCTGAGCTTCTAATGCCGAGCATACCACGCCATCAAGCCTTGCTTGCTTAGCGAGTTGCGCGAGCTTTAATACATGGTCACTTAGTGTGCTAGTGATACCAATTTGGTTGAGCGATTCTTGATTCATGCTAGTGAGCACGGTAACTGCAATTAATAGCGGCTTAGTTAAGCTACTATCGATTGCTTGGCGAGCGGCTTGCATCATTTCTAAGCCGCCACTAGCGTGTACGTTAAGCATCCACACGCCTAAATTGCAGCCAGATGTACAGGCTTTGGCAACGGTATTTGGAATGTCATGAAATTTTAAATCTAAAAAAACGCCAAAATTAGAGTGCGCTAGCTGCTCAACAAATTGCGGGCCAGCCGCGGTGAAAAGTTCTTTACCAACTTTTAATCGACAAATCGAAGGATCTAATTGTGCCACTAGATTGAGCGCGCTTGCTGCATCTGGGTAATCAAGCGCGACGATAATTTTAGGGTCATAGACGCTTGGAATATTTGTATTAGTGATCATGAATAATCATTTGAATAATTAAATTATTTTAAAAATGTGTCTGTAAAAATACGTAAAGTTTTTTTTATTATGAGAGGTTAAAATCATTCATTTTTATTAAACCGTGGCAGGTTCAGCAGGTAAAGACTCCCAAGCGTTACAGGCAGGGCACTGCCAATGATGATGCTTCGCCTTAAAACCACATTGCTCGCAAAAGTAAGCGCTTCTATTCCCTATGGCGTGGCGCACAGCTTGTTGCATTAATTGCGTATCTTGTTGCTGATTGCTTTGATTGTTGGTTTCAACAATCGTGCGCGCTTGCAAAAGTTGGTCTAAAGTATTGAGGCTAGGTTTTTTAATCAACTCATTACGTGCTAGTTTGACAGCGCTTTCCGCGCCTTCTTCTGCCAAAGTTGCTTCATACAACACATTTAATAAAGACGTTAATTTATAGGTTTGTAAGTATATTTGCAGTAAAGTTAAGCCTTCTGAGGTCTTATTTAAAGTACGAAAACTATTTAATAATTTAGGTGCAATTAAGCCTAAATATTCTGGTTTTTGAAACTCAATACGTTTCCAAGTGGAAATCGCAACTTGATGCGCGCCAGCCTCGGCTTCCAGATCACCTAAAAGTACGTTTGCTCGCACACAGTTTTTATTGGCATTAAGCGCTTGCTCTAGCTCAAATCTTGCGGTGTGGGTGTCGTTCGCTAACTTAGACTTTACCGCCATCTCGCAATAATAATGTGAAATTTCCGCTCTAAAAGGTACGCCAGATAAACGCTCTAGCTCAGTAGCCGCTTTAATTGCACGTTCCCATTCGCGCTCGCGTACGTAAATTTCTAGCAGTGCCCGCAAAGCGGGTTGGCGGTAGCGATTGTCGTCTAATGACTCAAACAGTTCTTCTGCACGGTCTAATAAGCCTGCTTTTAAATAGTCTTGTGCGAGCTCAGCCGTCACAGCGATTCTTTGTTGTGGTTCAAGTGATTTGTTTTCGAGTAAATTAAGATGTAAGTGAATGGCGCGGTCAACTTCACCGCGTTTTCTGAATAAGCTACCCAAGGCAAAGTGAAGTTCTAAAGAATCTGTATTGGCTTGAACAGCCTCGGTAAAAGCTTCAATCGCTTTATCGTGTTGGTCAGTAATTAAAAAATTTAATCCTTTAAAATAAGCAGCTGGTAGCGCAGTAGATTCTGCAAGTAATTGTTTTAAATCTACACGCGCAGCAAGCCAGCCCAAGCTAAAAAATAAAGGTAAAACTAATAGCCACCAAAATTCAAATTCCATGCGTTTTTGTACTTTTTATATTGAGTTGAAGTTGAATGATATTTTACGCTTGTATGCGTTAATTCGCCACTTTAAGCAAGGCCACTAAATGAGTCCAAAAAAAAACGGCAACTCATAAAGTTGCCGTTTAATGTATTGCAATAGCTTTTGCTTAAGCAATTAGACTAATGAAATTAACCTAAATCCACACGCTCGCGTAACTCTTTCCCAGTTTTAAAGTGCGGTACATGTTTTTCAGGTACTTGTACTTTACTGCCAGTTTTTGGGTTACGACCTAAACGTGGTGGACGATAATTTAAGCTAAAACTACCAAAGCCACGTATCTCAATACGCTCACCAGTGGCAAGGTTGTCAGACATAGCATCTAAAATTGCCTTTACTGAAAGCTCAGCGTCTTTCACAACAAGTTGTGGAAAACGCTCAGCAAGTAAAGTAATTAGCTCAGATTTTGTCATGCTTTTGTGCCTTTTAATTTCGCTTCATTATTCAGTAAATATTAAATTTACTAATTATTTTTTGCTATCTAATTTGGCTTTTAGCAAGGCGCCGAGGTTGGTAGTACCAGCAGTAGCACCATCATCTTGAGGTTGCGCTGAAACATCTTTAGTTTTAGCAGATTTAGCTTTTGGTTTAGCTTCTGATTTATCATCAGTTGAGGCAGTAGCACCTGATGGATCAGCTGATAATTGTTTTACGCCTAATGAAATGCGCTCTTTTTCAACATCGATTGCTAAAATTATAGCTTGTAGCTCGTCACCTTTTTTGAAGTTACGAATCGCTTCTTCGCCAGTTTGTGTCCATGATAAATCTGAAAGATGAACCAGTCCGTCAATGCCACCTGGTAAGCCAATAAACACGCCGAAGTCAGTGATTGATTTGATTTGACCAGCAACTTTGTCACCTTTGTGGTGCGTTGCTGAAAAATCATCCCATGGATTTGCTTGGCATTGTTTCATGCCTAAAGATAAACGACGACGATCTTCATCAATTTCAAGAATCATCACTTCAACTTCGTCACCTAATTGTGCAATTTTGCCTGGGTGGATATTTTTGTTTGTCCAGTCCATTTCTGAAACGTGAACTAAACCTTCAATACCAGGTTCGATTTCGACGAACGCTCCGTAATCAGTTAAGTTAGAAACCTTACCGAATAAACGTGTGCTCACTGGGTAGCGACGAGTTAATGCAACCCATGGGTCATCACCTAATTGCTTAATACCTAATGAAACGCGATTTTTTTCTTGATCAAATTTCAAGATTTTTGCTTCAACTTCTTCACCGACTGTAAGCACCTCTGAAGGATGCTTAACGCGACGCCATGCTAAATCAGTAATATGTAATAAACCATCAATGCCGCCTAGATCTAAGAACGCGCCATAATCAGTAATGTTTTTAACGATACCTTTAACCACTGCACCTTCAACTAATGAACCCATTAACGCTTCACGGTCAGCGCCTGCTGAAACTTCCATTACCGCGCGGCGTGAAACCACAATATTGTTACGCTTACGGTCTAATTTAATTACTTTTAAATCCCACTCTTTGTTTTCAAATGGCGTGGTATCTTTTACAGGACGCACATCAACCAATGAGCCAGGTAAGAAAGCCATAATGCCGTTCACTGAAACGCGTAAACCGCCTTTTACTTTGCTACTTACAAAACCTTTGATGATGCGACCTTCGTTCATCGCATCTTCAAGATCTAGCCATGTTTCCATGCGTTTTGCTTTTTCGCGTGAAAGAATTGTTGAACCGAAGCCATCTTCAAGTTTTTCAATCGCTACTTTAACGAAGTCGCCAACTTGAACTTCAAGTTCGCCTTGTGCGTTGTGAAACTCAGTTGCTGCGATAACACTTTCAGATTTAAGACCAGCGTTTACAATAACGTGGTCGCTGTCTACTGAGATCACCTCAGCAGTTATCACTTCACCAGAACGCATTTCTTGGCGCGCTAAGCTTTCTTCAAAAAGCGCAGCGAAAGATTCCATGCCTGAAACAGAGGGTGAAGCAGTTGATTTAGAAGTAGAAGCCATTAAATAAAATTACCTAGAGTGATCCCACCTAGCAGTGGGGTTGTTAAAAAAATCTGCAAACCTTTGAGAGATGCAGATACGTAATATTTGTTTCAAATTACTTTAATTTAAATTAAAAATCTAAAAGATGAATTATAACTAATTCATTGAAAAATAAAAGACTATTCTGCAACTTTGCTATTGAAGTGTTGCAAAATAAATGAAACTGCATCTTGAATACTCATATTATCCGTCTCAAGTAAAATTGCATCCTCAGCCATTAATAGTGGTGCACTTGCTCGATTTTTATCTCGTGCATCACGTTCAGTTAAGTCTTTTAGAATGTTTTGATAATTTGCAGGCTGGTTTTTGTCTAGCAATTGTTTGTAACGCCGTTCCGCGCGTATTTCAGTTGACGCTGTGAGAAATATTTTCAACTGCGACTGTTTAAAAATGACTGTTCCCATGTCGCGGCCGTCAGCAACTAATCCTGGTAACTTACAAAAGCTTCGCTGTAACTCAGTCAATGAGTTTCGAACCGCCGCATGCACGGCTACTTGCGAAGCGCCTTTGCTCATGACCTCAGTTCGAATGTCCTGTGAAATATCCTGATTATTTAAGAGCACTTCCGATGCTTCAAACTGAATGTTTAGTGTATTTGCACATTCGGCAACTGCATTTGCATCACTCCAATCAATGTTGTTTAGCTGCGCAGCAAACGCCACAATTCGATACAAAGCGCCAGAATCAAGGTAATGAAAGCCTAGCGTTTGCGCGACTAATTGCGCAACTGTGCCTTTGCCAGAAGCTGATGGACCATCAATTGCAATAATAGGGATAGAAGACTTGTACATTAGTAAAAATTATCATAGTGTTTGTAACAATCAATTGGATTTATGTTTTTGCAAAGCGCAATATCAACCTAATGAAAAAATAGGAATTAATAATCATGGCAAAAACAATCTCTTTTGCAATTTTACACTTTACCGTAGCGTTCACGGTGGGATATTTATTGACTGGAAGTGTCATGTTGAGTGGCTTATTGGCAGTGATAGAACCTGCTTGTAATACAGTCGTGTTTTATTTTCACGAAAAAGCTTGGATAAACTTTGAGAAAAACAACCCAGAAAGGCACACAGAAGCCATTAAATTAGGCTGGTTGCATAGGCATTAAGATATGAGCCTTTAGTTTTGAGGTCTATAAAAAACTTATCTGTTTTGCTCTTTTAAAGTAAAAAACTTAACCGTTTTTTACAGACACATTTTTGATAAAAACCATTAGCTCACTAATTTTTTAAATTCTGCAAAGTAATCAGGGAATGTTTTTGCAACGCAGTTTGGGTCGTTAATGGTAATTGGCACGCCGCCTAATGATACCAATGAAAAACACATTGCCATGCGGTGGTCGTCATAGGTGTCTATTACCGCGTTTGCCGTAAGTTGTGCGGGTGGCGTAATTTTAATGTAATCCCCACCTTCTTTAACAATTGCACCCACTTTACGTAATTCTGTTGCCATCGCGGCGATTCTGTCTGTCTCTTTAACGCGCCAGCTCGCTATGTTGCGAAGTATGGTGGTGCCTTCTGCAAATAGCGCCAAAATCGCTAATGTCATTGCTGCATCTGGGATGTGGTTGCAATCTAAATCAATGGCCTTTAGTTTCGTAGGTGCTGAAACTGAGATATGTCCTATTTCAGAAACTTGATTATTAAAAATTGCACCCATTTTTTCAATTTCGTTAACAAATTTTATATCCCCTTGTATGCTATCTAAATCCACGCCAAGAATTGTTACAATTGATCCATTTTTTGCAGCTATTGCGCCAGCAGCTAAAAAGTAAGATGCACTTGAGGCGTCGCCTTCAACAAACACATCTTTCGGAGAGTGATATCTACTATCTGCAGGAATGATAAAATGTTGATAGTTTTCGCATTTAACGTTTACATTAAATTTCCTCATGAGGTTTAACGTAATATCGATGTAAGGTTTAGAAATTAAATCACCCACAACTTCGATTTCTGACTTTTTTCCTGCTAAAGGTAAAGCCATTAACATTGCCGTCAGAAATTGACTAGAAACATTACCACGAATCTTGATGGGTTTACTTACATCAGCTACACAGGGTGAGATTTTTAATGGCGGAAAACCTTCATTCACTGCGTATTCAATATTTGCACCAATTTGATTCAGCGCGTTGACTAAATCACCAATTGGTCGCTCATGCATGCGAGTAACACCATGTAAATAATAATGCCCCTTCGATAAAGCCAGAGCCGCCGTAAGTGGTCGAAATGCAGTGCCAGCATTGCCTAGAAATAAGTCTGCATTTTTGTTGGGAAAGTTTCCATTACAACCTTTTATATGTAAATGCGTACGTTTTTTTTCAGTCATTATGCCCAAATCTCGTAAAGCTTCCAGCATACGATCAGTGTCGTCTGAAACTAAAAGTTCATATATATCAGTATCATTTTCGGCTAAAGCCGCTAACAACAATGTACGGTTAGAAATGCTTTTGGAGCCAGGTAAAGTAATGTTACCAGCTGCCTTTGTAACGGCTGGTAAGTGAAGTTGTTCTAAGTGATTGTGTTTCATGAATGATTTTAATAAAGCTTAAAGTTTTTTTAAATTAATTTATAACTATTTTTTATTTTCTGCCCAATCATTACGCGCTTTACTGGCGTGCTCAAACAGTGCTTGTAAACTCTTAGCGTCATCACTTTCCAGCATGGTTTTAAGTGAGGCAAGTTGTTCTTGATAAGCATTTAACTCTGCTAATAATGCAGTTTTATTTGCTAAAGTAATGTCTCTCCACATTTCAGGGTGGCTGCCAGCAATACGCGTGAAATCTCTAAAGCCGCTAGCCGCGAAGCTAAATAACTGGGATGCATTAGGGCGCGACGCAATTTCGTTCACCAGAGCAAACGCTAGTAAATGTGGTAAATGACTCACTGCCGCAAAAATACCATCATGATTGACAGCTGACATTTCACTCACATTTGCACCACAAGTTTGCCAGAGTTTTTTTACAAGCAAAATAGCATCTTGCGATGTGCTTTCAGTAGGTGTGAGCACTACATTTTTATTCACATATAAATCCTCAACCGCCGCTATTACCCCGCTTTTTTCAGCACCGGCAATTGGGTGACCACCAACAAATTGGCTAACTTGGTTATCTAAAATATCCTCAGCATACTGCAGTACATCGCTTTTAGTGCTGCCTACATCGGTAATAAAAGTGCTAGCGTTTAGGTGTGGTTTAATTAAATTTAATATCATCGGTGTTTGTGCCACTGGCGTTGCAATTATCACTAAATCTGCATCTTGTAGCGCAAGTTTAATATCACTGGTTGCAATATCTATCACGGCTAAATCCAACGCTGTTTGTAAATGCGCAGGGTTTCGCCCAACGCCAACAATTTGCGCAGTGTTGCCAGTTTTTTTCAAAGCTAAAGCGATAGAGCCACCAATTAAGCCCACACCAAAAATGACTATCTTTTTTAAAGTCATATTATTCAAACATTTTAGTTAAATATCAAAAAAACAAATTGTAACATTTTTGACTTTTAACATTTTTGCTATTTACTAAGCTTGCAAATTACTTGGGAGCGCACATACGCAATATTTTATTAAATATATGAGGTAATGGCGTTTTAGATAGCCAATGGCGGTTGTCCGCAATTATTGGATAAGCGCGGCTAAGTAAAGGCCGTAAAGTCGCATTACCCCAAAATTTACTAAGCTTGTTAAACCCTGCCGCACTGTAGGCAGCGGCAAATACGTCTACACCTTTAATCCATTGCCCTGCAGCATCTTGAGCGTGAATTCGCTCCATCATTGTTTCTTTGTTTGTTGGGCAAAAAGCGGGTTCGTTAAAGAGCTCACTGGAACAATCTACCAAAATCAACTTATTTTCAAAGTCAGTTTCTTTAATCGTATGCATTTCTGCGGCACATAATGGGCATGATGCATCGTAATAAATGGTGAGTGGATATTGAATATTGGTTGCCATGACTCTTGATCCTAAATTAATATAAATTGGCTGTTCGAGCGCCTAAGCTTAAGCGTTTTATATGTGAAAGTGTAGGAAAGTGCTTGCAAAAAATTAAGCATAAAGCCTAGTGCTGATATCAATCAGACTAACTTATATTCCAATTGTAATAATTAACAAGTGTAGTAATTAATTTGTTCAACTAAATTCCATGGAGCTTTTAAGATGAAAAATGTATTTAAAGTGCTATTAGGCCTAGCAGTAGTTTTTTCAATTTCCGCATGCAACACCATGGCTGGTGCAGGCAAGGATATACAAAAAGGCGGCGAAAAGTTAGAGAACGCTGCTGATAAATAGTTAAGATGTTAAGTTAACTTAAGCAGTAATAAAGAGCACCGATTAAATCACTTAAATGGTGCTCTTCATTTCAATATTTACATGTGTCAGGTATGCATTCCAATCAATCTAGCTAGTCAATCCACTCCCCATCAATCAATTTTTCTAATGGCTTAAAGTTCTGTTTATACGCCATTTTTTGGCTATCTTTAATCCAATAGCCAAGATACAAATATGGTAAACCTAGGCTTTTAGCCCATTCAATTTGCCATAACACGTTAAACGTGCCTAGGCTTGCTTTGCTGTCAGAGGTGTCATAAAAAGTATACACGGCAGAGATGCCATCCCGCACAATATCGATAACGCTGACCATTTTAAGTAAGCCATTTTCTCTAAACTCAACCATCACGCTTTCTACATTACTTTGGCATAAAAAGTTTTTGTATTGGTCGGCGTCATCAAGTTCTTTTTCTATCACTTTTTCATCTGAATGCCGTGTAGCTTGATAGTGAGAGTAAAGTGAAAAATGCGCTGTATTAAACGCTACTGGCAAAATAAAAATTTGCAAATGTTGGTGCTGTTTGAACGCGCGTTTTTGGCTACGGTTAGCTAAAAAATCTCGCAAAATCACACGGACAGGAATGCACTCGCGGCAACTTTCGCAGTGCGGACGATAGGCAAACTTACCACTGCGTCTAAAACCTTGTTGAATCAGGCCGCTATAAACGTTTGCGGTGATTAAATGTTGTGGAGAGGCGATTAAACTTTGCGCAAGCTTATTGGGTAAATAGCCGCAACTGTAACCAGTAGTTACGTAAAACTGTAGCTTTTGTAAAGGCTTGTCGCTAGGTAAACTCATCACTCAATATTAGGCTAATTTTTTGGTTTTTAAAAATGTGTCTGTAAATAAACGTTAA
>JBDNJL010000031.1:0-3569 GCA_041687795.1 Methylotenera sp.
AATGCGCGGCGCCCATTGTTCTTTATCACCAAACTTTGGTGCAGCCATTAAGCCAGCGGCGTGACACATCATGCACGCTAAGTTATATACTTGTTCGCCCGTTTTTTCTGTAGCTGGTCCAGCATCTGTCGCAGCAACCTCTACCAATCCAACTGGCTTAATATTTTCTTCTACTTTTGCAATGGCAGCTGCTGGCTCTTCTACATTTGGTGTTCCTAACACGCCAAAACCTTCTGCAATTAAGGCAATCAGTAATGTAAATGCCAAAATACTACCTGAAATAGCAATCGTCAATTGCCAAAAACTGGAGCCTTTATATTTGTTATCTATGTCGCTCATTACAGTAATTTCCCATGAATATTGTTGAATAGATAAATATTATACCTTGACTGACCTCAGGTTAAAAGCATATGTGAGGTTAGGTGTTGTGCAAAGCTTTTGCTATAATCGTTGCTATATTTCGCGCCCGTAGCTCAGCTGGATAGAGTGTTGGTTTCCGAAGCCAGAGGTCCCGCGTTCGAATCGCGGCGGGCGCACCATACACTACCTTATAGTCAATTCAAAAAGTTACTAAGTGTAATTTTTTACGTTTTTAGTGTTATGTCTGATTGAAATCATATTCTCTAGCACTGTATCCATTGTTGCAAATGCTTTGCGTATCAGTCTCGTAGAGTTCTAATGTGTTAATCTAAACCTTAGCAGAAAAATAAATATGGATTTATATGAACTAGCAAATTGGTAGATTGTTACATGAAATCACCGCACTAGAGGACTAGCTAAGAACAGCTTTAAGCGAGCAAGAATCTACCATGTTCTTTCAAATTAAGGGAGAGCGCATTGAATTTGAGAACTCTATTAAAAAAAACACATAAAAAACTTAAAACTAATTTCTTTCGTTTGCTGGTGACTAACCGTCCACAAAATTTAATAACTGGTCTAATTATTTATAGCATGATTATCCCGCTTGTGGTCACCGATGTTTTTATTAGTTTTTATCAATTCACCTGTTTTCCTATTTACGGCATCAAAAAAGTACGGCGCGGTAATTACATCGTGTTTGATAGACAACATTTAAGTTATCTTAACTTTATTGAAGTATTTCACTGCACATACTGCGCCTATGGCACAGGAATGATTGCTTATATCAGCGAAGTGGTTGGACGAACTGAACAGTATTTCTGCCCGATTAAACATGCTCATAGGATACTTGGCGCACATAGCCGTTATGCTGGTTTTTTAGATTTTGGCGCAGCAGAAAATTATGAAGCTAAGCTTGAGGAATATCGCAAAGCACTAAATGCTGAAAACTAGGTAATGAAAACAGTGAAATCCAAGATAATAATCTATTACTCGTAATTTATGTGGCGAAATAGATAGAGTTTTAGTCTCTAAAGCAAGGATTCCACCTCCGTATTGTGGCGGCTGACCTAAACCTTCTTGTAAAAATGTGTCTGTAAAAAACCGTTAAGTTTTTTGCAAATCTGTTTAAATATTATGCTGGCAACTAATTAATTTCTAAAAAAAACCAATAATGGTCTATGAGCAGAGCAGCAAATAATAACGTTAAGTAAAGTATTGAATATTTGAACGTTCTTTTTGCTAAATCATCTGAGTATTTACGATATAAACCAACCACATAAGCCATAAATATCGCATCTAACAGTAACACACTACCCAAATAGATGAAACCACTCATGCGCATCGCAAACGGCAACAGCGTTATTGCAGACAGTAGAATGGTATAGAACAAAATATGTAATAATGTAAAAGCCTCGCCGTGTGTGACAGGCAACATAGGTAAGCCAGATTTCGCATACTCTTCTCGACGGTATAACGCTAACGCCCAGAAATGTGGCGGTGTCCATGCAAAAATAATTAATACCAATATCCAAGCCTCAGCAGGCACAGTGCCTGTGACCGCTGCCCAACCGAGTGCTGGTGGCATTGCGCCAGATAGGCCACCAATCACGATATTAAGTGGGGTAGCAGGCTTAAGAAAAACCGTATAAATTACCGCGTAACCAATAAACGTAGCGAGCGTCAACCACATGGTGAGCGGGTTCACAAAAAAATACAAAATGGCCAAACCAACTGAAGCCATCAATGTTGCAAATACTGTGGTTTGTTTTGTGGTGATTTGTCCCGAAGGCAATGGGCGACCACGTGTACGCGCCATTTTCGCATCAATTTTTTGCTCAACTAAATGGTTAATGGCAGCTGCAGCTCCAGTTGCCATTGCAATACCAAAGGTGGCTGCTATAAGTATTTGAAGCGGAACCATGCCTGGCGTGGCTAAAAACATACCAATAATGGCCGTAAATACAATTAACGCCGTAACGCGTGGTTTGCACAATGCCAAAAAAGTACCTAAGCTTGTATTTGCATTACGCATAGTAATTTCAGAAGTAACACTCATTCAAAAACCCTTTATCTCGCTTTTGCTATCTATTTAGCACCGTAACTTTCGAGTTTAGCACAACTATAGCAATCAGTAGCATAGCCGCCACCATATTATGCGCCACTGCTAACACCAACGGAAGATGCAATACTAAGTTAGCGATACCTAAAGCTATTTGTAACACTAGTAAAACCAACATAACAGTAGTTACTTTTTTTAATTCTGTCTGGCGTATCAATTTCATTCCCAACACACTCAAATAAATGAATGTAATTAACGCACCTACGCGATGTGTCCATTGTATTGCAACAAAAGAACTTAGCTGGAGTGGTTTTCCATTTGCATCCTGCCCTAATTCTCGCGCCCAGTAAAAGGCATTGCTAAAATCCATGTCAGGAAACCAAGCATCATGACATGTTGGGAAGTCGGTACAGGCTAACGCTGCATAATTTGTACTTGTCCAGCCGCCGAGAAAAATCTGCATAAACATTACGATTAAGGCTCCGCGCAGCATTAGCTTTGTATTGCTAGACTGCAAAAGACCAGTGGATGAAACACCCCAATGACGGTGTGTTATCCATGTCAGCAGTGCTAATGTACTCATGCCACCCAATAAATGAGAGGTAACAATAGCAGGCTTGAGCAATAATGTTACCGTCCACATGCCGAGCACACCTTGAAAAAACACCAAAAACACAAGCGCAGTTGGTAGCAATAAAGATACTTTTATTGTCTTACGGTTGCGCCATCCCAGTCCGAAAACAGCCAAAATGACTAATCCTAAAATGCCCGCGAGATAACGATGTATCATCTCTTTCCATGCTTTAGGATGTTCAATTGGCAAGTCTGGATAAGCAATTTGGGCATGTGCAATTGCTTCACTGCTTTGTGGCACCGTTAAAGCACCGTAACATCCTGGCCAGTCTGGACAGCCAAGACCAGCGTCTGATAAACGGACATACGCGCCTAAAACAACTACGCATAAGGTGAGAATTGTTGCGATATAAACTACCCGATTAAACATATTTACCCGGCCCATGAATTTTTAAGTAAGCGTACTAAATCACCACGTAACTCTCTAGGTTTAAAATCTTGCGGATAGTTCATCATTAAGTTACCAAGTGGGTCTACCAAATAAATGCTGTGAGGCTGGCCATAGACCTCAAACTTG
>JBDNJL010000144.1:0-3031 GCA_041687795.1 Methylotenera sp.
AAATCTTTGCCAAGTTTTGACGCTGGAATCATCAAATCTTTTTTAATACGTTGGTCAGCCGCTAGTGGTGAGCCGCGCGCAATACATGAATACATGGTTGCACCTATGCCGTAAATATCGCTCCAAGGGCCAAGCAGTTTCCTATCGTAATATTGTTCAGGAGAAGCAAATCCAGGTGTATAGCTAGGTGAAATTTTGGCTTGGCTCTCACTTAGCGCTTGGCGCACAGAGCCGAAATCTAGCAATACGGGCGAGCCATCTAAGCGAATGTAAATATTTGCGGGTTTAATGTCTAAATGTAAAAGCTTTTGTGTATGTACCTCGCGCAAGCCGTTAGAAAGTTCACCAAAAACTCGTCGAATAAATCTTTCAGATACTAATTCTTGCTGACCTAAAATGTAATCTTGTAATGATTTCCCCTGCTCGTATTGCATTACCATATACACGGTTTCGTTCGCGCGGAAGAAGTTAAGCACGCGCACAATATTTTTATGGTCAATCTTTGCGAGGGATAAACCCTCATCAAAAAAACATTTTAAACCATGTCTAAATATGGCAACGTCATCGGGATTGGGCATTACGGTTGCACCATTGGTCCGAAGCGCAATTGAGGTAGGCAAATACTCTTTAATCGCAACAGTTTTTTTCTCAGCATCTCGCGCTAAATAGACAAAACTAAACCCACCAGAACTCAAGACTTTTCTGATTTTGTAATCTTGTAACTGGTAACCAGTTGGAAGTGCTAAATTTTTAGGAGTAGACACGCGTTAAAGTTTTTAAGGGTTTAGTTTAAGTGTTAAATATTCAATTTAAAAATTTAATAAAGTTTTATCATTTCTACTTAGAGTATATTCCACAATATAGCGCGTAATTAATTGTAATTAAAGTTATTTTGTTGCTTATTTGTTAAGATTGCGCTTAATCATTTTAGTTTTAATTTGTCCTGACAGGAAAAAATCACCATGACCTACAGCATGACAGGCTTTGCCGCACTAGAGCAGGCAACTGAAAACGCCACGCTGATACTAGAATTACGTGCAGTGAATAGCCGCTATTTAGATCTTCATTTTAAATTAGATGAACCAATTAGGGGCATGGAGTTAGTTATTCGCGAACAAATTACCAGCACTTTAAGCCGCGGTAAAATTGAATGTAAAGTAAATTTAATTGAACGTAGCCAAACTGCCAAAATTGTTGTGCTAGACGAACAAATGATGCAGCAATTGGCGGATTTACAAACTAAAGCACAAGTATTTTTTCCACAAAGTCGAGCTTTAAGCATGGCTGACATTTTGCGTTGGCCAGGCGTGGTATTAAATAGTGTGTTAAATAATCAAGGGCTTGCAGAGGAAGTTGAAAAATTAGTACAGCAAGGTTTGCTAGCGCTTAATGCCTCGCGTCTGCGTGAGGGTGAAAAACTCAAAGCATTAATTTTAGACAGGCTAATCCAAATTGAAGCATTAGTCGCTAAAGTAAAGCCACTGTTACCAGCATTAGCAAAAGAGTACCAAGCAAAGCTAGAAAATAAGCTACAAGAAAATTTAAAAAACATAGACCAAGAACGTGTTGCACAAGAGCTTGTTTTGTTTGCTCAGCGCATAGATGTAGATGAAGAGTTAACGCGATTATCCGCACACATTTCTGAAGTAAAACGTATTTTAAATAACGACGCACCTGCAGGCAAGCGTTTGGATTTTTTAATGCAAGAGTTAAATCGTGAAGCCAATACGCTAGGTTCAAAATCGGTTTCTGTAGAAACCACGCAAGTATCTATGGAGCTTAAAGTATTGATTGAGCAAATGCGCGAGCAGATTCAGAACGTAGAGTAGTTATTCAGTAGTTATCACGCAATAGCAGTTAACCCTTAAAAGCCTTTAAACATAAGGCTTTTTTGTTTTATAGTGTTGCATTAAGAATCAAACAAGCGCATTATTGCTGTGTACCCCTACGTGTACACGTAGGGTTTACAGGTGCGCTTTTACGGGTACACACTATAAGGAGTTGTTTCTATGGCTAAACTATCTGATTTGGATATTCGTAACTGGATAAAATCCAAAGAACATTTTGATATGCGTGGCGATGGTGACGGTCTATATTTGTGTTATCGCAAAGACTACGCAATGCCAATATGGCGGTTTCGTTATCGCTTTGTTGGCAAGTCGCGCATTATGAATATTGGCAGTTATCTAAACTTATCATTAGCTGATGCAAGAAAGATGGCTAAAGGATTGCGCGCACGTGTTGCAATGGGTTATGACGTTGCAGGTGAAAAACAAGAACGCAAGCGAGAAGCCATTGCAGAAATTGAAGCTGAAAAGAACGCCTACACTATGGCGCAATTAGCTGATGAGTTTTTTCAAAATAGAGTGTTAGGCAATTGGAAGCACCCAAATATTGTGCGCGCACGGATAGAGAAAGACATTAAACCAGCTATAGGACATTTAGCGGTTGAGGCGGTAACACCTAGACACATTGACGACTTACTTAAATCTATTGTTAAGCGTGGTGCGCCTACTATGGCCAATGATGTTTTAAGATGGCTTAAACGCATATTTAATCAAGCTATCAAGATGCACATTATCACGAACAATCCAGCACTCGCTTTTGATGTTGGTGATGCGGGTGGAAAAGAACAATCACGTAAACGCAACCTAAGCCGTGATGAAATTGCAAAGCTATTTGCAGCTATGAAAACCGCTAAAGGCTTTAGTGTTGAGAACGATATAAGCATGAAGTTATTGCTTGCACTAGCCGTGCGTAAAGGTGAGTTAATCGGTGCGCGTTGGGTTGAGTTTGATTTAGACGCTGGTGTGTGGCATTTACCCGAAGTGCGCACCAAAACAAGCGCGGCAATCACAATCCCGCTAAGTGATACTGTGGTGAAGTGGTTCAAAGAATTAAAGCGATTGTCATGCGCTAGTGACTACGTGTTACCAGCCCGCAAGATGCAAGACAGAATGATTCCACACATAGCAGAAAGCACCCTAGGCGTTGCGTTGGCCAAGGTAGAACATGGGCTTGAACCTTTTAC
>JBDNJL010000032.1:0-3213 GCA_041687795.1 Methylotenera sp.
AATAAATCATTTAATCACCATGGCAAACCAGATTGGCGATTTTTTCAAGTCGTTTCCCGATCAAGAGCAAGCGAAACAAGATATTGCACAACATTTGATTAAGTTTTGGGCAAGCAGTATGCGCGAGCAATTGATGCAACACGTAAAGCAAACTAATGGCGAAGGCTTGCAAGGTTTAGTGCGCGATGCAGTGGTAGAACATTTACAAAGTGCAGCTTAAGTAAAAAACTAAATCAATTTAACTTAAGTGGTAAATAAAATTAATTTTTATGCCACACGAGAGTAAAACTTTACCGTTTTGAATTAAGAGGTAAATAAACTTAACGTTTATTTACAGGCACATTTCTAAATCTTTAAAAACAAGCTATTTAACGCGCTCAAATAATCTAAAGCTTTCACGTCGATCTGCTGCGCGTTTGCCTTGCCAGATTACTTTCCATTCGTCACCTGGTTGCATTTTTGCCGCCCCACGTTCATCTTGAATTAAATATAAATTACAGTCTAATGTTTGTGTGGTTTCAAACGGTTGTAGCTCAATATCGGTATAGTATTTTAGTAGTAAAAACTGAGATTCACCCACTTCTAAGCTATTGATACACGTATGGTTTTTAGGCAGCGCTTTATTTAAGCTAGTAAACACTTTTTCATAGCTTTTGGCAGAATCTATCATTGGTAGCCACAGCGTCATGAGTAAACCCCAGCCAAAGGTCATGCCAACGGCCCAATTAGTGACAGTAGATTTGTTAGTTTGCCTGGCGCGTAAGCAAGCAATCAGCCAAATGACCGTGAGCATCAGCGCTAAAATAAATGCTAACCAATTAAACGTAATATCTTGCGTGGCAGATAAAAACTGCATGCGTACTTTAATTTTAGCGGGGTGGCCTGTGATCATAGCAAACCAGCCCAGCCAGACTAAAAAGCCTATCATGCCAAAAAGTGAAACACCAAACCAATTTAAAGCGGCGGCTGCACCACGTTTTAAATGTTCAACACTTCCAGCGCCAAGCGCAACTAGTGGTAGTAGCAAAGTAAGTGCACTTAAATCTCTGCGCTCTGCGCATAGTCCTAAAAATACTAGTGCACATAAAAAAAAGACCAATATTAATTGAAACTTAGGCTTGTTCAATAGCTGCCCGCGATAACGCCACAAACCCCAAAGTGCTAATGGCAATGCAGGCCATGCATACCAAATTAGTATACGCGCAAAGTAGTTATGATTTAATTGATTAAAGCTATGCAATGTATTTAGCCACCAAGCGTTTAGCATGACAGGCTCTTGTAGATACATGAGTATTAGCCAAATACCAATAAATGGAGCAGCAATGAGTAACGATGTACTGACTACTTTAGCAAAGCTTATGGTGCGCCAAGCTTGAAAGCACATGCAGAGTAATAAAATTGTGCTGAGCAAAATAAGTAAAGTTAAAACGCCGTTGCTCAAAAAACCAACACCTAATGCCGAGCCTAATAAAGCACTAGCCCGCCATGGTCGCCGCTTGGACAGCGCAAGTGCGTAAAATCCAGTTGCACACGCTGCTAAACCTGCTATTTCAGGCGTTAAGCTATGCGCACTCATCACCAAGCCTATGGTGCCTATCATTATAAAGGTAGCATGCCGGCCAACACCTCGCGTCCATAGCTCACGTCCTGCCATACCCACCATTAATAACACTATAGTCATCCATAGCGCGTTCATTAGCCTGGCGCCGTCATGCATACTTAAAAAGGGGGTAAATATTTTTGCGCCAGCAGCAGCAACTAAATAATATAAAGGCGGTGTTTCTATTGTGGATTGCGCTGTGGCTAATGGCGCAATTAAGCTGGCGCCATGTAATATATTGTTTACAATATTAATACTGCTAGATTCAATAGGTTTCCATGGCGCATGACCGACAAGTCCAAGCAATATCCAAAACACGCAAAGCACAAGTAATAATTGTGTTTTTGCGCTTTCTCCCACTTTGGCGCGTGGGGTGGACATATTGCCTTGCCAGTCATGATCAAGTTGAAAGCGCATATTATATGAATTGAGTATAATTTTTATTAAGAAGTGATTTTAACGCATTGCAGCGATAAACAAAAAAGGCAGCCTATTGGGCTGCCTTTTAAAACTGTCTTACAACTACATGCCGTATTTTTTACGGAATTTATCAACACGACCAGCGGTGTCTAGAATCATTTGTTTACCGGTGTAAAAAGGGTGTGATTTAGATGAAACCTCAATTTTAACTAATGGATATTCTTTACCATCAGTCCATTTAATTTTGTCACGCGCAGCGATTGTAGAGCGTGTTACAAAGCTGAAGTCTGCACCAATGTCTTGAAATACAACTTCACGGTATTCGGGGTGAATTCCATCTTTCATAATAAATAACCTCAATATGTTAGCCGAAAGATACGG
Source organism: Methylotenera sp. (assembly GCA_041687795.1). Lineage (GTDB taxonomy): Bacteria > Pseudomonadota > Gammaproteobacteria > Burkholderiales > Methylophilaceae > Methylotenera. The sequence continues at coordinate 2,402 of JBDNJL010000032.1, forward strand.
CAATAATTAGTGTGCGCAAATCTGCGATAGTCGAGCATTATATTTGCTTTCTACTGCTAATGCAAGGCTATAAACTAAAGCTAACCGCGACGCATGCTATCAAAAAAATCTGCATTGTTTTTTGTCGCTTTGATCTTATCTAACAAGAATTCCATCGCTTCTAGGTCGTCCATAGGATAAAGCAATTTGCGTAATACCCATATTTTCTGGAGTACATCTTTTTCAATGAGTAGCTCTTCGCGACGTGTGCCAGATTTATTGACGTTAATTGCAGGGTATTGGCGTTTTTCTGCCATTTTACGGTCAAGATGGATTTCCATATTACCAGTACCTTTAAACTCCTCGTAAATGACATCATCCATACGTGAGCCAGTATCTACAAGCGCAGTCGCTATAATCGTAAGTGAGCCGCCTTCTTCAATATTTCTTGCGGCACCAAAGAATCTTTTTGGTCGCTGCAATGCATTCGCATCTACACCACCAGTTAGTACTTTGCCAGATGATGGAATCACCGTGTTGTAAGCACGCGCTAATCTGGTAATTGAGTCTAGCAAAATCACAACATCTTTTTTATGCTCTACCAAACGTTTAGCTTTTTCTAGCACCATTTCAGCCACTTGCACGTGGCGCGTTGCTGGTTCATCAAACGTGGATGCAACAACTTCGCCTTTGACTGAACGCGTCATTTCTGTGACCTCTTCTGGACGCTCATCAATTAAAAGTACAATTAAAATCACGTCAGGGTGGTTGGCAGTGATGGCATGTGCGATATTTTGCATCATTACTGTTTTGCCGCTTTTCGGACTCGCCAC
>JBDNJL010000145.1:0-3379 GCA_041687795.1 Methylotenera sp.
CTGGACAAATCGCCAATTCTAAAATCACGCCCAAGGCTAGATTTTGCCGCCTCTACTTGGTAATCGCCAATGGCTTGGTATAAAAACGGCTGTGCATTTTGGTCAATTAAACGTTTACGCATAATCATGCAAGCAGGTTTGCCGAGGTCGCTGGTGATCCAGCGGCGGCCTAGCTTTTCGGCAACTGCGGCGGCGGTGCCTGAGCCGCCGTTAAAATCAGCTACTATGCCATTTTTAGGGCAGGAAGCTTCAATAACTCGCTCTAAAAGTTTTTCTGGTTTTTGAGTGTCGTAATTTACTTTCTCTTTTTGGCCTTTAGACAAATTAATTATATCAATCCAGTTTGAGCCAATTGGAAACTGTGCTTCATCTAAATAATATTTTTTGTAATCTCGTCCGGTTGAAGTTGTATAAATTAAATTTTCTGTTCTCATTCGCTCAATAGATTTTTCTGAATAATCACCAAGCGTTACTTTTTTAAATGCACGCCCATCTGGCTCAGAATATATGTATTCACGCAATTGAGTATTGGTAAGTTCTTCTTTGTACAATTGCGCAAAATAGGCTCTATCTGTTTTACCGTATAGCATTATGTGGTCATTTTCTCTTGACCATTGCTTTGATGTCCCTTTGGCACCTTTCCCAGCAGAGTCCCTCAACCATATAATTTCATTTCTAAAATTATTTTTTCCAAACACCTCGTCCATTACAATCTTCACGTAATGCCCCACATGCCAATCTAAATGCACATAAATTGAACCTGTATCACTTAACAATTCACGCATTAAAATTAAACGTGGCGTAATCATCGCAAGGTAGGAGGCAGTGCCGTCCGACCAAGTATCAGAGTAAGCAAATTGCTCAATAACGGTGGGCTTTTGTTCTAGCTCAACACCTGGCAATACTACTTTGGTGCGGTAATCAGCTTTACTGTCAAACGGTGGGTCTATATAAATTAGATCCACTTTTCCGCGCAAGCTAGGGTTTTGTGCGTCACCCGCCAGCAATGCGGCCATGGCGAGTAAGTTATCACCATAAATCAGGCGGTTATTCCAAGCTACTGAGCCGACATCAGAATTTGTTGCCGCATCACCATGTGGAGGTTGAACTTGACCAAATAATCCACCTTGCGCTGTTGTTAGTATGTTTTGCTGCGCAGCCAAATTTTGTTGCCGCGCATTATTGGTAATCCAATCTTGTGCCGCCGTATCTTTTGAAGGCAATACCCATTCACGGGTTTGCAAGCTCACACGATGGCGACTTTCTAAGCTTTCTAAAATCTGCTCAGCTTCTTTACGGCCATTGGCGACAATTTCGGGGAGTTGTTCTAAAAGACTTTTTGCCATTTTTGTGAGAGACCAAATTTACGTAACTAATAGTTTAACTTATTACGTAACTATTACTTAGTTTACGTAACTAAAAGTTTCGTGCTTTAACGTAACTTTTATGAAAGCAACCAAAAATGAATTTGCAAAAAGATTAATAGCTGCCATGCAGCAACAAGGTTATAAACCTGAAGCCGCCGTTTTGGAAAGGGAGTTTAACCTCCGCCATTACGGCAAGGCCATGACCCTGCATGGGGTAAACAAATGGCTTAAGGGAGAGTCCATCCCGCCTTATGAAAAAATAATCACGCTAGCAAGCTGGCTAAAAATACCGCCTGATGAACTGACTTTTGGCTTGGAGATAAAACAAAAAATCCAGCAACAAAATACGCGCTGGACTGAAGAAATTGGTTTTCAGGAAAGAGAAATCTTTGAGGCTTTTTTGAACCTACCCGCGCCACAAAAGAAAGTGGTGCGAGAGGTTATCTTGGCATTTTATAAGGCTTATAAAATCTAAAAATGTGTCTGTAAAAAACCGTTAAGTTTTTTTAAATCAAAGTGCAAAACCGTTAAGTTTTTTACAACACAAAGCGCAAAACCGTTAAGTTTTATTACAGACAGTTTTAAAACGTGATGAAACTAAATGGTCTCTACTAAGTATTCTGTGCTGATTGTATGTGTGCGGTCTGGGTTAATCACCACCATGTTTTCTAGCGCGTTTGTACTTTCTACGCATATGGTTTTACGCCATTCGTCAGGCTCGCCCATGTCGCCCATTTGCGCCGCTTTTAGTGCACCTGGGCTCCATACCACTGTAGTATCACTGCCAGATTTTGCAACACGTATTACACGATTGTAGCCTTTGTCGTGCACAACACAATCGCTACTGTGGTTTATAAAAATACGGTCGAATTCACTGTCATCAAATGTGAGCGGATGATGCTCAACATAACGTTCGTATTTGAGTATTTTGTCGGCATATACGCAATCTTGCATGCCAGTGATTTTAACGTTACTCACATCGCTCACATTTAAATAAGTATGAAAAGCTTCGCCAATGACAAATGGATGGTCTGCATTGTTAGTGGTTGACATATCAATACGTAGACGACGACCTATTGTAATGGTCAGCGTGAGTGTGTAAGGATAAGAAAGCTGACGTTTAGCTTCAGGCGTTTCTACCATTTCTAAAATTATGCGGGTAGCGCCTGTAGGCGTGGCATCAATATCATTGACACGCCATGGAATCACGCGCGCAAAGCCGTGTGGGCAAAACGTGCTGTCTGTAGGGTGCGCACCAAACCAAGGCCAACAAATTGGCACACCACCACGAATTGAGCGCCCTTTTAGATAACGGGCTTGGCTGGACAACCATAATACTGGTTGTGTCTGAAATTTTGGCTGCCAGCGCATTACATGCGCGCCTTGTAGCGCTATGGTTGCACTTCCTAGTGGGTTGTCTATCTCTAAATATTGCATGCCTGCGTCATCTTGCAATTGCTGAACATGCGCATGCAGCTTTAAGCGTCTTTTAGCATTTAACGTGTTGGCTTCTAGTGTTTCTGTGTTCATCTATCGCTTTCTTTTTATGCGTTATCTTAAAGTTTAAATATATGTATTTCTTATTTCTCAATTTGAGAAACGTCACGTATTGCGCCACGTGCGGCACTGGTAGTCATGGCCGCATAAGCGCGCAATGCTGGCGAAACATGCCGCTCGCGATTCACAGGTTTCCATGCGAGTTTGCCTTTGGCTTCCATTTTTGCACGTCTATGTGACAATTCTTCATCAGTCACTACCAAATGAATCGTGCGGTTTGGAATGTCAATTTCGATGATATCGCCTTCTTCTACCAAACCAATTGCGCCACCTTCGGCCGCCTCTGGTGATGCATGACCAATACTTAAGCCAGAAGTGCCCCCTGAAAAGCGACCGTCTGTAAGTAACGCGCATACTTTACCCAAATCTTTAGATTTTAAATAACTAGTTGGGTACAGCATTTCTTGCATACCGGGTCCGCCACGCGGGCCTTCATAGCGAATAACCACGACATC
>JBDNJL010000033.1:0-14906 GCA_041687795.1 Methylotenera sp.
GCGCATCATTTTTGCCATGCCACCTTTTGAGAACATTTTCATCATTTTTTGTGTTTCTTCAAACTGGTTAAGTAGGCGATTCACTTCTTGCACTTGTACGCCTGAGCCTGCAGCAATGCGGCGTTTACGTGTGGCTTTAATCAGCTCTGGCTTGCGACGCTCTAATGGCGTCATGCTGTTAATAATGCCCTCAATGCGGCGTATGCTTTTGTCTGCATCATCTGGGTTCATTTTTGCTGCCATGCCGGCCATTTGCGCGGGCATTTTATCCATTAACGCGCCCATGCCACCCATTTTTCGCATTTGCGACATTTGCGCCTTAAAGTCATCTAAATCAAATTTAGCCCCTGATTTAATTTTATCGGCGACTTTTTGCGCTTCCGCCATATCTACGTTTTTATGCGCTTGCTCAATTAAGCTCAGCACATCACCCATGCCCAATATGCGCGATGCCATTCGGTCTGGGTGAAATGGCTCTAACCCATCTACTTTTTCACTCACGCCAATAAACTTAATTGGTTTGCCTGTAATATGGCGCACAGATAGCGCCGCGCCACCGCGTGAATCGCCATCTAATTTGGTCAGCACAATGCCTGTAAGCGGCAGTGTTTCGCCAAAGGCTTTAGCCGTATTTACTGCATCTTGCCCTTGCATTGCATCTACAACAAACAAAGTTTCAATCGGGTTAAGCAAGGCGTGCAACGCTTTAATTTCCGCCATCATTGCTTCATCAATACCTAAGCGTCCTGCGGTATCAAAAATCACCACATCAAAATAGCCACGCTTGGCAAAATCTAACGCGCTAGCTGCAATATCTAGCGGTTTTTGGGTTGCATTACTATCAAAACATGCAATGTCTAATTGCTTGGCCAGCGTTTTAAGTTGTTCAATCGCCGCTGGGCGATAGACGTCCGCACTGGCGAGTAGCACTTTTTTCTTTTGCTCTTTCAATATTTTAGCAAGCTTGCCAGACGTTGTAGTTTTACCAGAGCCTTGCAAACCTGCCATTAAAATAATAGCGGGCGGCACTGCGGCTAAATTTAAGCCTACATTGCCGCTACCCATTAGCTCGGTGAGTTCATCGTTTACAACTTGAATCACCGCCTGACCTGGGGTTAAGCTTTGCAATACTTCTTTGCCATTTGCACGCTCTTTTACACGCGCAATAAAATCTTTAACCACTGGCAAGGCAACGTCAGCCTCTAGCAACGCCATTCGCACCTCGCGCATGGCATCTGCAATATTTTCTTCAGATAAACGTGCTTGACCACGTAAATTTTTAATGACGCCTTGTAAGCGACCTGTTAAGTTTTCTAGCATGCTGCTCTCTTTTATAATTATTTAATATTTATAATTACTTAATATTATTGGCTACGTCACTAAAGTTGCTAACCAACTTTAGTTTAACGCATTGTATATCTCGCTAATTTTAACCCAGCCTAAAAGTTTTAGGCCATAATTAAGCCTATGCACATTATCATTTTATATTTAGCTGTTGGCTTTATTTACGCTACTGTGGCGGCTGATTTTTGGCGCATGTCTAAAACGATCAACACGCCCCAAAACCAACATTTACACGCAGTGATGATTGCATTGGGCTTATTGCTACACGGCTGGCTGCTGTTTGATAGTATTTTTACAACTGCATCTCCACTGGCAAGTGGTTTTAATTTTGGTTTTTATAATGCGCTTTCCGCTATTTTTTGGCTTACCGTGCTTATTTATTGGCTAAGCGATTTAAATCACGAACTACATAGTTTGCAAGCGTTTGTATTGCCACCAGCAGCCGTTTTTGCTTTGCTACCTGCGTTTACGTCACAAGATCATTATATTGTAGTTTCTAACAATGCTGGCGGCGCATTATTTTTAGCGCATATTAGCATTGCAATATTAGCGTATAGCTTATTTACCTTTGCGGCTTTGCATGCGCTGCTGATGAAGGTCGCTGAACGAAGCCTGCACAATAAAACAACCTTGGTTAAATTACCAAGCTTTCCACCAATCATGGTGATGGAAACATTATTGTTTAGAATTATCAGCTTAGGCTTTATTTTGCTCACCATTACGCTCGTTAGCGGCATGTTATTTTCAGAGCAAATTTTTGCTAAACCTATGCAATTTAACCACAAAACTATTTTTTCAATTGCCAGTTGGTTGATTTATGCAGGCTTGCTATTTGGTCGCTACAAGTACGGCTGGCGCGGCTTAATTGCTATTCGCTGGACGCTCGGCGGTTTTATACTTTTACTTTTAGCATATGTGGGCAGCAAGTTTGTATTAGAAATTTTGCTTCAACGCTAAATTATTAACGCACTCTAATCGCGCAAAGTCAGCATAGCCCAATTTTGGGATTTGGCATAAGCAGTTAAAGTTTCGTCTGCATCTACCGCCACTGGGTTAGTCACTAGCTTCATCAACGGCAAATCATTGTGTGAGTCGCTGTAAAAATAACTCACTTTAAAATCTGATAGTTGATGTTTACGTTCAGCTAACCATTGATTTAACCGCGTTACTTTTCCAGTCTGAAAGCTCGGCACACCTTCTACACCACCAGTAAACTCGCCATTTTTTTCTTCTGGGTCTGTGCCGATCAAATGCTCAATTCCATAAGCCGTGACAATTGGACGCGTTACAAAACTATTAGTCGCAGTAATTACCATACATAAATCACCAAGCGCTTTGTGATGGCTGACTAAATCTTGCGCTTTTTGCGTCATCATTGGGCGAATAACGCGTTGCATAAATTTTTGATGCAGTTCATCTAAAACAGCCCGTGAATGTTCACTTAAGGGTTTTAACTGAAACTCTAAAAATTTATAAATATCCAGATTACCATTTTTATAATCTTGATAAAACTGCTCATTGCGGTCGTGGTGCGTTTTCGCGTCTAGCAAACCTTCTTCAATTAGAAATAAGCTCCAGTTATAGTCGCTATCGCCAGCAAGCAAGGTGTTATCAAGGTCAAATAAAGCGAGATTTTGTGTGGTCATAAAAGTAATTGAATTCGATTAATTTAATAAAGATTGATTATATTTCGGAAAAACTTAACGCTTAAACTCATTCATGCAAAAAAACTTAACGGTTTTGCTGTTTTAACGTAAAAAACTTAACCGTTTTTTACAGACACATTTTAGTCATCATGCTGTTGTTATTTGATCATCAGCAGTCAGCACTAAATATACACCGATTAAAATCACCGCAAGTGCAATTAACTCCACCTTAGTAATATGCTCATTTGCCAACCAAATACCTAAGGCAAAGGCAACTATTGGGTTCACAAATGTATTGCTACTCGCCACTAACGGGCGCACTTTGCTAAGCAAATACTGATAAGCGCTGTAAGCTACTAGCGAGCCAAGCACTATTAAAAACAGCAATGCACCCCAAGATTTAGCGCTAATATTAATAGGCCAAACTTCGCCTTGAAACGTACTCATTACACTGAGCGCAACACCACCAACAATCATTTGCGCGGCTGGCGCCATTAATCCACTAGGCATCGCTAGATGCTTACTCCAAACCGAGCCAAAAGACCAAGTTGCCGCAGCAAATATCAGCAAGCCTGCACTGAATAAATCACCATGCAAACTTCCACCGACGTTCAGTAGCACAATGCCGACAAAACCAACGGCAATTCCTAGCCATTCTTTTTTGGTAATTTTATGCCCCCAAATAGATGAAAAAATCGCCATCCAAATTGGCGCAGTAGCGATTGATAGCGCAGCTACGCTAGAAGATACCGTTTGTTGCACATAACATACTGTGCCATTACCCAAAGCTGGTAGCAAAATACCCACAGCGCCAGCGCCTAGCCACTCATTCCTGCTTGGGTTTGGCGCACCTAAAAAACGCATCACACCATATAAAACGAGCCCAGCAACAGTAAAGCGTATTGAACCCATCATAAAAGGTGGAAAGCTTTCTACCCCAAATTTAATGGCCAAATACGTTGAACCCCAAATAAAATATGTGGCAAACAGCGCGAGAATTATCAACGTATTTTGTTGGCGGTTTGGCACTTTTAAAACTCCAGCTTACGCTAAACCTGCGGGTTCATTTTCTCAGATTTAGAATGCAATTTATTTAAGCCGTTCAAGTACGCTTTTGCTGAGGCAATCACAATATCAGTATCTGCGCCTTGCCCGTTGACTATGCGTCCTCCTTTAGACAAACGTACCGTCACTTCACCTTGCGCATCTGTGCCGCTAGTAATATTGTTCACTGAGTAAAGCTGCAATTCGGCACCACTTTGTGCAATATTTTCAATCGCTTTAAAAGTTGCATCTACCGGGCCGCCGCCATTTGATTCTGCACGTTTTTCAATACCATTTTCGGATAAAGTAATGACTGCGTGAGGGGTTTCTCCTGTGATTGAAGCGACTTGCAAATACACCAATTTATAATACTCAGGTGCTACTGAAACAAATTCACCACTTACCAAGGCATGCAAATCCTCATCAAATATTTCAGACTTTTTGTCGGCTAATGTTTTAAAACGCGCGAACGTTGCATTCAACAAATCTTCAGTTTCAAGCTCAATACCTAATTCTTTTAAGCGCGTTCTAAAGGCATTACGACCAGACAATTTACCCAAGGTTAATTTATTTGCACCCCAACCCACGTCTTCGGCACGCATAATTTCATATGTTTCGCGATGCTTTAACACGCCATCTTGGTGAATGCCAGATTCATGCGCGAAGGCGTTTGCACCAACAATTGCTTTGTTTGGTTGCACAGGGTAGCCAGTAATAGTAGACACTAATTTGCTCGTTGGCACAATTTGCGTAGCATCTATGCGCGTGGTTAAATTAAAGATATCGCTACGCGTTTTAATAGCCATCACAATTTCTTCTAAACTCGCGTTGCCAGCTCGCTCGCCTAAGCCATTAATCGTACATTCTACTTGGCGCGCTCCGCCCATGACAGCAGCTAAAGAGTTTGCAACTGCCATGCCTAAATCATTATGACAGTGCGTTGACCAAATCACTTTATCTGAATTTGGCACGCGCGCGATTAACTCTTTCATACGCTCGCCCCAGGGGGCAGGAATGCTATAGCCCACGGTATCTGGCACGTTAATGGTTTTTGCGCCCGCTTGAATCACTGCATCAAACACGCGAATCAAAAAATCCATCTCTGAACGCACTGCATCTTCGGCAGAAAACTCTACGTCATGTGTATATTCCAACGCCCATTTAACCGCTTGAACCGCACGCTCTACTACTTGGTCTTCGGTCATGCGTAATTTATTTTCCATATGGATTTTGCTAGTCGCAATAAACGTGTGGATACGGCCGTTCTTTTGCGGATTACCCATGGCTGGCTTAATCGCCTCACCTGCTCGACGCACGTCATTCTCGCTCGCGCGGGCCAATGAACAGACGGTTGAGTTTTTAATGATTTTTGCAATTTCATGAATGGCATCAAAATCGCCTGGGCTGGCTGCAGCAAAACCCGCTTCAATCACATTGACGCCCATTTTTTCAAGCTGTCGCGCAATGCGAATTTTCTCCTCTTTAGTCATCGCCGCGCCCGGACTTTGTTCGCCATCGCGCAATGTAGTATCGAAAATTATAATTTCATCTTGTTTCACAGTATTTTGGTTCATTGCATTACCTTAATTTTTCTTTTATTTTATGCTATCTAAAGCAATATTGCTTAGCGCTTTTGCTGTATGTGTAAAAATTTAACTTTTATACTTTTTTTTAGATAACTTAACGGTTATTTGCAGACACATTTTCAAAGGAAGCACATAAGCGGCTTATCGCGGGAAATATCCAGCGCGTTAATACTAGGGTTTGGGGGAGTTGTAGTGTGCGCGCTAGCGCAGTGCGCGCGAAAGAATTACGCGTAATAAAGTTGCACTGGCAATAGAAGCCAATGCAAATAATCTAATAGATGTATGTGTGCTTAACATAGTGATAGAAATATAGTATTTTTTTGCTTACTCTGCAAGCGTTAAGTAGTTGAATTTATTTATCAAGCTAATAAATTTTACCTATGCATTTAGTATTCGCTTAACTTATTTACTTATGCCGTCATCTAGAGGCACTATCGGTTTCTTTTGTTTGAGCTGCGCTTTAACCCAAAGCACGTAACCCGAGAGCGCGTATACAATCATCACAAAAAACAACACTTCTGGCGGGCTGTATGAAATCAATACAAATGCCAGCATGATGCCAAGAATGACAAAAAATGGTACGCTTTCTTTCAAATTTATCTCTTTACCGCTGTAATAACGTAAATCACTCACCATAGAAAGCCCTGCAAATACGGTAATACCCCACGCCATCCATTTCATTTTGAGCACGCCAAAAAATACATCGCGCCCGCTCACGCCATATTCATAAGAAACCCAAACAAAACCTGCTAATAATGCGGCAGCAGCAGGACTGGGCAAGCCCTGAAAAAAGCGTTTATCTTGGTGTTCATCTTCAAGCTTAGTATTAAATCGCGCCAGTCTTAGCGCCGCGCAAGCGCAGTAAATAAATGCCGCAATCCAACCTAACTTACCAAGCGGCTTTAACGCCCAAACGTACAGTATTAAAGCAGGCGCGACGCCAAAAGACACCATATCAGACAAGCTATCATATTCTGCGCCGAAGGCACTTTGTGTGTTGGTCATACGCGCTACGCGACCGTCTAGGCCATCTAACACCATTGCTATAAAAATGGCGACTGAGGCATGCTCAAAATTTCCGTTCATGGCTTGCACAATCGCATAAAAGCCAGAAAACAAAGAGGCTGAAGTAAATAAATTAGGCAACAAATAAATACCGTGCTCCTTTAAGCCGCCTTCTAATAAAGGTTTTTTACTGCGTGTACGTGGTGTTTTCTCGACCATAATTAAATCTACTTTTTCAAAATTATTAGCATTAGTATAACAAAGCTATACTTTTTGAATACCTTTCAAATGTTACCGATGTCCATTATGTTAATATCGCGAGCTAAACTTTTAAGCACATTATCTCGCAATGCAATTTATTCTACACAAACAAGATGGCCTGGCACGCCGTGGTACCGTTAAACTTGAGCATGGTGAAATGCAAACGCCCGCTTTCATGCCAGTGGGCACTTATGGCACAGTTAAAGGCATGTCACCTTTAGAGCTTAAAGAAATTAACGCTCACATCATCTTGGGCAATACATTTCACTTATGGTTGCGCCCGGGGCTAGAGGTGATTGCCGCGCATGGTGGTTTGCACAAATTTATGGGTTGGGATGGTCCAATTCTGACAGATTCTGGCGGCTTTCAGGTGTGGAGTTTAGGTGCGCTGCGTAAAATTTCTGAAGAAGGCGTGAAATTTCGCTCGCCAATTAACGGCGATAGCTGCTTTTTAACACCAGAAGAGTCGATGCGTATTCAAAAAGTGCTTAACTCAGACATTGTGATGATTTTTGATGAATGCACGCCCCACCCAGCCACGCTTAAAGAAGCTGAAGATTCCATGCAATTATCGCTACGCTGGGCAAAGCGAAGCAAAGCCGCACACGCTGGCAACCCGAACGCGCTATTTGGCATTATTCAAGGCGGCATGTATGAAAATTTACGTGATATTTCTTTAGCTGGCTTGGTAGATATTGATTTTGATGGTTTTGCGATTGGTGGTTTATCAGTGGGTGAGCCTAAAGAAGATATGTTGCGCATATTGGCGCACACTGCACCAAAAATGCCACATAATAAACCGCGCTATTTAATGGGTGTAGGTACACCAGAAGATTTAGTCGCTGCGGTTTCGCAAGGCGTGGACATGTTTGATTGCGTGATGCCAACGCGTAACGCCCGTAACGGCTGGTTATTTACTCGCCACGGTGATATAAAAATTAAAAACGCCACCTATAAAAATGACACAACGCCTTTAGATGCAGATTGCACTTGCTACACTTGCCAGAATTTCACGCGTGCGTATTTGCACCATTTACACAAATTAGGTGAAATTTTAAGTGCGCGTTTGAATACCATTCATAACTTGCATTATTACCAAGAGTTGATGGCAAGCATGCGTAACGCAATTGAAGCAGGCACGTTTGAGCAATTTAAAGTTGAATTTGCTGCCAAACGAAACAGCCAAGCTTAAAACTTAACCGCTTGTCTGTTTGTAATAAAAATACTTAACGGTTTTTCATAGGCACATTTTTTGTAGCGGATACATTTACGCGATTTTTTAGTTTCAGATTAAACCTAATATCGCTATCTGCCTTTAAACCTTAACTATGTTAAAATCCTAGGTTAAAATTTCGCAATTCTAAAATGATGAAAGAGTCTAACCGTGTTTATTTCTAATGCATACGCAGCAAGTGGTTCAGCAACTGATTTAATGAGCTTTTTACCATTAATCGTTATTTTTATTTTATTTTTCTTCATGATTATTCGCCCGCAAATGAAACAAGCAAAAGTGCAGCGCGAGATGATTGCCGCCTTGCAAAAAGGCGACGAAGTCGTTACTAGCGGCGGTATTGTTGGCAAAGTAACTAAAGTGGCAGAGGCTTTTGTAACCATTGAAGTGACGGCTGGCACTGAAATTGTTGTACAAAAACAAGCCATTCAAACTGCGCTACCAAAAGGTACAATTAAAAGCATTTAGTCAACACTTTTAATATCTTTATCACCATACAAATCTTAAAACACCATAAAGCAATTGATTAGAGCCCGATTATGAACCGCTATCCAATGTGGAAAAATATCCTTGTTGCAATCGTCATTTTGATTGGCTTCATTTATACCGTGCCCAACTTTTTTGGTGAATCGCCAGCGGTGCAAGTTACACCAGCCAAAAGCACGACTAAACTTAACTCTGCATTGCTCGAGCAGGTAGAAGCGATATTTAAGCAAGAAAATATTCAGTATGATGGTATTTTTTTAGACGCGCGTGGAGTGAAGGCACGTTTTACAAATACAGATACGCAAATTAAAGCGAAAGATGTCCTGCAAGAAAGTTTAGGTAAAGATTACACCGTTGCACTCAACCTGCTATCGCGTTCACCAGATTGGCTACGTAGCTTAGGCGCTAAACCCATGTACTTAGGTTTAGATTTACGTGGTGGGGTACACTTTTTACTACAAGTTGACATGAAAGCTGCGTTAGATAAAGCAGCAGAACGTTTTGTGGGTGACTTTAGAACAGTGTTGCGTAGAGAAAAAGTATCTTACATTGGCGTAACGCGTGAAAGTCAAAGCGTACAAATACGCTTTGATAAAGCAGAAGAGTTAGCTAAAGCAAAAAAAATCATCAGTAAAGAGTACTCAGACTTAACTTTAAATGTACGTAACGATGGCGAAAGCCAATTGCTCATCGCTACACTCAATGCAGTTGAGCAAAAACGCATTCAAGACTTTGCGTTAAAGCAAAATATTCAAACATTGCATAATCGCATTAATGAACTTGGCGTTGCAGAACCAATTATTCAGCAGCAAGGTGCTGACCGTATTGTAGTGCAATTACCAGGCGTACAAGACACCGCAAAAGCTAAAGAAATTTTAGGTCGCACCGCGACTTTGGAAATTAGATTAGTTGACGAAGAAAAATCAGACGCAGCAACGCTTGCGCAAGCAGATTTAGGTAAAGCACCGCTAGGTGATGAAGTCTACAAAGACCGTGAAGGTCGCGCAATTTTAGTCAAGAAAAGCGTTGCTTTAACTGGTGATTATATTACCGATGCTGGTCCGGGCGTGAATAATCAAACTGGTCAATCAGTAGTCAATGTGACTTTAGATGCACGTGGCGCAAGAATATTCCAACAAGTAACGCGTGAAAACGTAGGCAAACGTATGGCGATATTGCTGATTGAAAAAGGCAATACTGAAGTCATTACCGCGCCTGTGATTAACGAGGAAATCGGCGGTGGTCGTGTACAAATTTCTGGTATGGGCAATACGCAGGAAGCGACTGATATTTCATTACTGCTTCGCGCTGGTGCATTAGCAGCGCCTATGGATATTGTGGAAGAACGCACTGTTGGCCCAAGCATGGGACAAGACAACATTAGCCGCGGCATTCATTCAACTTTATGGGGCTTTGCTGCCATTGCGGTCATGATGGCGATTTACTATATGGCTTTTGGTGTAGTTTCAGTATTGGCACTTGGTATTAACTTATTATTATTAGTGGCGATTCTTTCTATGTTGCAAGCCACACTTACATTGCCTGGCTTGGCTGCAATTGCTTTAGCCCTCGGTATGGCGATTGATGCCAACGTGCTGATTAACGAGCGTGTCCGTGAAGAGTTGCGTAACGGCAACACACCACAAGCCAGTATTCATGCTGGTTACGAGCGCGCGTTTGATACTATTTTAGACTCTAACGTGACGACATTGATTGCTGGTTTAGCGTTATTCATGTTTGGCACAGGCCCAATTAAAGGCTTTGCTGTTGTACATGTACTTGGCATTTTAACTTCAATGTTCAGTGCAGTATTGATATCGCGCGCAATTATGAACTTGATTTATGGCTATCGCCGCAAAGTAACCAAATTGTCTATCGGTCAAATATACAAAGCTTAATTATATATTGAGCTTAATTATATATTGAGCTTAATAAATTAGCCTCGCACAACCTTACAAAATAACTTGAGTAAAGATTATGGAATTTTTTAGAATCAAAAAAGATATTCCCTTTATGAGCTATGGTCGCTTAACAACGGCCATCTCATTAATAACATTCATACTGGCAATTTTCTTTTTAGCGCATCGTGGTTTAAATTTTGGTGTGGACTTTACTGGCGGCACCGTGATGGAAGTGAACTATGCCAAAGCGGCTGATTTAGAAAGTGTGCGTAAAGCAGTTGATAGCATAGGCTTAAAAGAAGCCACCGTGCAAAACTTTGGCTCAAGCCGCGATGTGTTGATTCGCTTGCCAGTGAAAGCTGGCCTATCTGTGTCACAACTTTCAGAGCAAGTAAAAAACGCACTTAGCGCGGCAGATGCTAGTGTCGAAGTACGCCGTGTTGAATCAGTTGGTGCGCAAGTGGGTGATGAGCTTTACGAAAATGGTGCGCTGGCGCTGTTTTTTGTATGCTTAGGTATTATGTTGTACTTATGGTTACGTTTTGAATGGCGTTTTGCAGTTGCTGCAATTATCGCCAACATGCATGACGTGGTCATTATTTTAGGATTCTTTGCATTTTTTCAATGGGAATTTAATCTCACGGTACTTGCGGCCATCTTAGCGGTGCTTGGTTACTCTGTGAACGAATCGGTCGTGGTGTTTGACCGAGTACGCGAAAACTTTAGAAAAATGCGCAAGGCCAGCGTGGTGCAGGTGATTGATAACGCAATTACTCGCACAATGTCGCGTACTGTTATTACCCATTTAATGACACAAACCATGGTAGGTTCAATGTTGTTATTTGGTGGCGAAGTATTGCATAACTTTGCACTCGCACTAACTATTGGTATTTTATTCGGCATTTATTCTTCAGTATTGGTCGCTTGCCCGATTGCCATGTATTTAGGTGTTAATCGCGCAAACTTAATTGGCGATGTAGAGAAAAAAGAATCCGACAAAGAAATAGCAGAGGTTGTGTAAAGTAGTTTTTTGCAAGCATATTCAACATGCCTTGAATATGCTTGCAACTTGAATATTCGTTTTCACAAAAATGTGTCTGTAAAAAACGGTTAAGTTTTTTATCTTAAACTGACTAAAGCGCTAATTTTTTAAAATAAGCACTAAAAATCATCACTTTACTTGATTGCAAACCTCACTCGCAGTTACACTCTAAATTCATTCACAACGTCTTAAATCCCATTGGATAATATTCCTATTTCCTGGCAACTTGGCGCACTAGCTTTATTGTTGCTAATTTCTGGTTTTTTCTCAATTGCAGAAACCAGCCTCATGTCGGTCAATCGCTATCGTTTGCGCCATTTAGCTAAAGAGGGTAATCGTGGCGCGCGTTTAGCAATAGCTTTACTCGCGAAAACGGATAAATTACTCGGCGTAATTTTACTGTGCAATAACTTTGCTAACGCTGCATCAGCCACTTTAGTCACGTTAATTACAGTGCAGCTATTTGGTGAAGGCGAACTCGTTTTAGCATTAGGAACCCTATCTGTTACCTTCGCTATTTTAGTGTTTAGTGAAATTTCACCCAAAGTCATCGCGGCAGCTTATCCTGAGAAAATTGCAATATTTTGTAGCTACATTCTTTATCCACTCCTTAAAGTATTATATCCAGCAGTTTGGTTTGTTAACTTATTCGTAGGTGCACTCTTAAAATTATTGCGCATCCGCGTGAATTTTGAAGAATCAACCCAAAGCTTAAGCATGGAAGAGCTACGAAGCATCGTCACCGATGCAGGGCATTTTATGCCGAAAAAGCATCGTGCAATTTTGCTCAATTTATTTGATTTAGAAAAAATCACAGTAGATGACGTGATGACCGCTCATACGTTGGTAGAAGTCATTGATTTTGACGCCCCGATAGAAGATATATTGCAACATATTTCTAGCAGTCATCACACACGCATGCCCGTGCGCCAAGGCGAGCATGAAGAAATTATAGGCATATTGCACGTGCGTAAAGTCATTAATCAACTGCGCGTTTACAATGAAGGTAACTCACTAGATAAAGAAACCTTAACTGAAGTCATTGCAGAACCTTATTTTATTCCGTCTGGTACACCCTTATTTACACAAATTCAGCAGTTTCAAGAAAACCAACAAAGCATTGCTTTAGTAGTAGATGAGTACGGCGAATTTAAAGGCTTAATTACGATAGAAGATATTTTAGAAGAAGTGATTGGTGACTTCGCCACACAATCACCATCACGCGTTGGCAGCTACCGCAAAGAAGCTGATGGCAGTTGGTTGGTAGATGGCAGCAGCCCATTGCGAGATTTAAATAAGAAGCTCAATTTAAGCTTGCCATTAGAAGGACCACGCACGCTTAACGGCTTAATTTTAGAACATTTTGAAGATATCCCAGAGCCAAATACCAGCTTCAAAGTAGGCTCTCACACCTTAGAAATTTTACAAACGCAAGACCGTATTGTGAAGAGCGTAAAGATTTTCCCTTAAATTTTTTAGTTTTTCACGGTCTTTTCAAATTCGCTATCACCGCTCATACTCTCTGCGATATATTAGATTTCAATTATTTAGATAACCTTATTCAAATTGGGCTTGAATTTTTTAGTAGTTAGCTCAAAATAGGATTCACTATGAGTATTTCAAAAAATAGCAGTCACCCTGCAAACAACAACACTGCACTTAAACCTGAGGTTGCAAAACCTAAGTTACCCCCCATGTTTAAAGTGATGCTACTTAATGACGATTACACACCAATGGAATTTGTTGTAGAAACTATCGTTAGTTTTTTTAATAAAACTCGTGAACAAGCAGCGCAAATTATGCTCAAAGTACATACAGAAGGCATGGCGGTATGTGGGGTTTACCCACAAGATATAGCGGAAACGAAAATGAACCAAGTCATTAATTTTGCAAAAGAGAACCAACATCCTTTGCAATGCATCATAGAACCAGCATGATTGAAAAGTAGTTTCGGTAAACAAGTCATACTCGTGAATTTAGTAATGAAGTTAATACAGTTAAGGATTTCAAAATGATAGCGCAAGAGCTAGAGGTAAGTTTGCACATGGCCTTTATGGACGCCAGACAAAAGCGCCATGAGCTCATTACTGTTGAGCATTTACTCCTTGCCATGTTGGATAATCCAACAGCGGCGGAGGTACTACGTGCATGTGGCGCAAAGCTCGATGTGTTACGCACAGAGCTTAGCCAGTACATTGAAGAGCATACGCCAACCGTGATTGGCCTAGAAGATGTAGACACGCAACCTACCCTAGGTTTTCAACGTGTTATTCAACGCGCGATGTTGCACGTGCAATCATCAGGTAAAAAAGAAGTAACTGGTGCAAATGTGCTGGTTGCCATTTTTGGTGAGAAAGATTCACATGCTGTATTTTTCTTGCACCAACAAGGTGTTACACGTTTAGATATAGTGAATTTTATCTCTCACGGCGTATCAAAAGTCGCTGAAACAGCTAAACCACAAGGCGCAGAATCAGAATCAGATGCCGAAGCCTCAACTGGGGCATTAGAAAGCTATGCGGTGAATTTGAATGCAGAAGTTGTTGCGGGCAAAATTGATCCACTCATTGGTCGCGCAAGTGAATTAGAGCGGGTAGTACAAACGCTTTGCCGTCGCCGTAAAAATAATCCGCTGCTAGTAGGTGAGGCTGGTGTGGGTAAAACTGCAATTGCCGAAGGTTTGGCAAGACGTATTGTAGAGAAAGATATTCCAGATGTATTGGCGAATGCCACCGTATACTCATTAGACATGGGTGCATTGTTGGCAGGGACTAAATACCGTGGTGACTTTGAGCAGCGCTTAAAAGCTGTGATGAAACAATTGGCTGAAAAACCTGACGCGATTTTATTTATAGATGAAATTCACACTTTAATTGGTGCGGGCTCTGCAAGTGGTGGCACATTAGATGCGAGTAATTTACTCAAACCAGCACTTTCAAACGGCACTCTAAAATGTATAGGCGCAACCACTTATCAAGAATATCGCGGTATTTTCGAAAAAGACCACGCGTTATCACGTCGCTTCCAAAAAGTAGACGTGACTGAGCCTAGCATCGCTGAAACTATTGAAATTTTAAAAGGTTTGAAATCACGCTTTGAAGAACACCATAGCGTGAAATATAGCGCCAGCGCTTTGATTACTGCGGCTGAGCTCGCTGCTAAGTACATTAATGACCGGCATTTGCCAGATAAAGCAATCGACGTGATTGACGAGGCTGGCGCTGCACAGCGTATATTGCCTAAATCTAAACAGAAAAAAGTGATTGGCAATAAAGAGATAGAAGATATTGTGGCGAAAATCGCACGTATTCCACCCAAAAATATTAATACTGATGACCGTAACGCGCTAAAAACTTTAGA
>JBDNJL010000146.1:0-5512 GCA_041687795.1 Methylotenera sp.
CTTTTCGCCTCAATAACAAAGTCCGTAGGGATTTTTGCACATGGCAAATTAGGCAATATTGATTGGCGTATGGTGCGGTTGCTTGCTTACGGTAGTGTGCCTGCCTCTTTCGCCACAATATTATTTTTACGCCGTATTGACGTAGACTCATCTGGGGCAATTTCGACCATTAAATTTTGGTTGGGTGTCGCACTTATTATTACCTCGGTTGCGGTATTACTACGTGGCAAACTTATGGAATTAGTGAGTAAAGGCTTGTGGATTCCGATAAAATATGTGCCTGCGCTTACAGTGATTCTAGGCTTAATACTTGGCGGTTTAGTCACGTTAACATCAGTAGGCGCAGGTGCGCTAGGCGTAACTGCACTAATAATGCTCTATCCACGCGAGAAAATCACGACGATTGTCGGCAGCGATATTGCCCATGCCGTGCCATTGACCTTAGTAGCAGGTATTGGTCATGCAACACTTGGAACAATTGACTATCCATTACTTGGCACTTTACTCATAGGCTCAATTCCTGGCATTTATCTGGGTAGCCATTTAAGTTCGAAAATTGATGAACATTGGGTGCGAATTGTATTGGCATTAATACTGATTTTTGTGGGCTTTAAACTTATTTTCCATTAAAATATCCTGTCGTGATGAGAGGTCCTGTTAGAAAAAACTATAAAAAGTGTTAAAAAAGTAAACTTATGTATAAATATGATGAAATCGATCAACAACTTGTTGATGAACGCGTTGCACAATATAGAGATCAAGTTCGCAGATATTTAGCTGGTGAACTATCTGATGAAGAATTTCGCCCACTACGCCTACAAAATGGTTTATATATTCAGCGCCATGCGCCAATGCTTAGAATTGCTGTACCTTACGGCATGTTATCTAGCAAACAACTACACAAACTAGCTGACATTACCACACATTATGATCGAGGTTATGGACACTTCAGCACGCGTCAAAATTTGCAAATAAACTGGCCTAAGTTAGAAAGTACGCCAGATATTTTGGCAGAACTAGCGACCGTGCAAATGCACGCCATTCAAACATCTGGCAACTGCATACGCAATATTACTACAGACCAGTTTGCTGGTATTGCGCCTGATGAAGTCATTGACCCACGCGCTATGGCAGAAGTGCTGCGTCAATGGAGCACCTTTCATCCTGAGTTTGCATTATTGCCACGTAAATTTAAAATTGCCGTGTCTGGAACAAAACAAGACCGCGCTATTGTGCAAGCACACGATATTGGTATGGAGTTTTATTTGGATGATGACAACAAAGTTGCCATTAAAGTATGGGTTGGCGGTGGTTTAGGTCGTACGCCGATTTTAGGCAGTGTGATTCGTGAACATTTGGAGTGGCAACACGCCCTTACCTATTGCGAAGCAATTATTCGCGTTTACAACCTACATGGTCGCCGTGATAATGCTTTTAAAGCAAGAATTAAAATTTTAGTTAAAGCCTTAGGTATTGATGAATTTAAAAACCAAGTGGAAGCTGAATGGTTACACTTAAAAGGTAATCCAAACACGATTACTGAAGATGAATTAAACCGTGTAGCAAAACACTTTGACACAATGCCATATGAAAAATTAGCAGCGCAAGATGCAAACTTTGATGCAGCAGTTGCCAGCAACCCAGCATTTGCTGCATGGGCCAAGCGTAGTCTGCATGCACATAAAGAGCTCGGTTATCGCGCTGTAACATTGTCACTCAAGCCGCACGGCAAAGCGCCTGGCGATGCCACATCAGAACAAATGCATGTGGTAGCAGACCTTGCAGAAAAATTTAGCTTTGGCGAGCTACGCGTGTCACACGAACAAAATTTAATTTTAGCCGATGTAAAGCTAAGCGACTTATTGAGTGTTTGGGAAATTGCCCGCGCGAACGGTTTAGCAACGCCAAATATTGGCTTGCTCACAGATATTATTTGCTGCCCGGGCGGTGACTTTTGCTCTCTTGCAAACGCAAAGAGCATTCCAATTGCAGAAGCGATTCAAATGCAATTTGATAACTTAGATTATTTGCATGACATTGGCGATATTGAACTCAATATCTCAGGGTGTATGAACGCTTGTGGTCATCATCATGTAGGCCATATTGGTATTTTAGGTGTTGATAAAGACGGTTCAGAATGGTACCAAGTCACGATTGGTGGCAAGCAAGGTAATGACGCTAGTATCGGGACTGTTATTGGGCCTTCGTTCGCGGCTGAAGAAATGCCAAGTGTGGTTCAAAAACTGATTGACGTATATGTGAAAGAGCGCACGCCTGAAGAATTGTTTATAGAAACAGTTCGCCGTTTAGGTGTTGCACCATTTAAAGCGCATGTATACGCTAAAAATGAGGCAACTGCATGAGCCATTTAATTCAATTAAAAAATGGTGCTGCTGTCTTATCCAATAATGAATGGATAACGGTTCAATTGCCAGCAAGCCATGTAGAAGAGCGTAAACAAGCTGGCAAAGTCGTGCTGTTTAAATTGACTGGTGAACAGACATTTACGCCAGAGCAAATTGAAGGTACGTTAATACCCCCGTCAGGTAAAGTGCTTGTGCCACTCAGCGTATTTATTGCACGACAAACTGCTTTAGCGCCACGTATTGAAAAAGGTGAAATTGGTGTTTGGTTAGACACGCATGAGGTTTTAGAAACACTACACGCCGCCCTACTAGATTTGAACAAACTGCCAATGATTGCAGTGCATGTTGAACGCTTTGCAGATGGTCGTATTTTTTCATTAGGTACATTACTAAGAACGCGCTACGGTTTTAAAAACCAATTGCGCGCCTTTGGCGACGTGTTACGCGACCAATTATTCTTTTTAAAACGTAGTGGTTTTGATAGCTATATTGTTCGTGCAGACCGTAGCGCAGAAGAAGCAATTGCAAGCTTAAATGATTTTACGAAACCTTATCAAGGCGCCGTGGACATTGCAAAACCAGCTTTTGTGCGTTATAACAGGGTTTAAATTGTGAGCGATTCTTTGAGTATTGTTTCGGGGACGATTATTAGCACAAACTCAAATATAAGTTCGGTTGCAAAAAATCCTGCAACTTCGCCAGAACTCACATTGTGTCTGCAAAAAACCGTTAATTCTAAGCGTGAAGCCGTGCTTGTAGTACTCAATAATGCAGTTAACACTTTTGGTAGCAACCATAACATCACCTTTGCCAATAGCTTAGGTGCTGAAGACATGGTGCTGACAGATATTATTTTGCGTGAAAAGTTAGCAATTAATATCTTTTCCCTGGATACAGGTCGTTTGCCCACAGAAACTTACGACTTAATCGCTGAAACTGAGCGAACTTATCAAACCAAGCTCAATATATTTTTTCCGCAAGCGGCTGCAGTAGAGTTTTATGTTCGAAAAAATGGCATTAACGCATTTTATGAAAGTATAGATTTACGCAAAAGCTGCTGCGCAATGCGCAAAGTTGAACCTTTACAACGCGCATTAAAAGATAAAAGCGCATGGATTACTGGCATGCGTTCAGAACAATCTGCCACGCGTGCAGACTTACCAGTGCAACAATATGATGAAAGCAACAAACTTGAAAAATTCAATCCATTAAGTGATTGGACTGAACAAGAGGTTTGGGCATATATTCGCATGTTTAACGTGCCATACAATCAACTGCACGATGCGTTTTACCCAAGTATTGGCTGTGCGCCTTGCACGCGCGCGGTTGCGGTGGGAGAAGATGTGCGCGCTGGCAGATGGTGGTGGGAAGACCCATTAAATAAAGAATGTGGCTTGCACGTTAAAAAATAATTGCACTAAAAATGTGTCTATAAAAAACCATTAAGTAACAATATTTGCATCAGAACAGTATCAACAAATAGTATCAACAAATCTCAAGTAATCCATTAAGCTATTAATTATGTTAACTAAAAAAACGTTGTCACACCTTGATTGGCTTGAATCTGAAGCTATTTACATTTTGCGTGAAGTGGCTGGTCAATGCAGCAATCCGGTATTACTGTTTTCAGGTGGTAAAGATTCATTATGCATTTTACGTCTGGCCGAAAAAGCGTTTCGTCCGGGTAAGTTTCCTTTTCCGCTCATGCATATTGATACTGGTCATAACTATCAAGAAGTGCTTGATTTTCGCGACCAACGTACCGCAGAGTTAGGCGAACGATTGATTGTGCGTTCAGTAGAAGATTCAATGAAGCGTGGCACTGTGGTGCTTAAAGCACCTGATGAGCCACGCAATAAACATCAATCGGTGACTTTACTTGAAGCCATTGAAGAGTTTGGTTTTGATTGCTGCATTGGTGGGGCACGCCGTGATGAGGAAAAAGCGCGTGCCAAGGAACGCATCATGAGTTTTCGAGATGAGTTCGGTCAATGGGATCCAAAAAATCAGCGTCCGGAATTATGGAATTTATATAACGCTCGTTCACACAAAGGTGAAAATATTCGCGCATTCCCAATTTCAAACTGGACTGAAATGGATGTTTGGCAATATATCGAGCGTGAGAAATTAGCGCTTCCAAGCATCTATTTTGCACATCAACGTGATGTCGTCATGCGTAATGGTGCGATTGTTCCCGTCAATGTGCCGCTAGCCAATGGCGAAATGATTAACCTACCTAAAGCGAGCGAAGAAGTGATTAATATACAGGTACGCTTTAGAACTGTGGGTGATATTACCTGCACTGCTCCAGTGATTAGCGATGCTGACAACACAGCAAAAATTGTGCTAGAAACTGCAACAACAACAATTACTGAACGTGGCGCAACACGGCTAGATGACCAAACATCAGATGCAAGTATGGAACAACGTAAAAAAGAAGGCTATTTCTAATGAGCAATTTGAACCAACAACATAACGATAGCCACTTAAATGATAGTCTATTACGCTTTATGACGTGTGGTAGTGTAGATGATGGCAAAAGCACTTTAATTGGTCGATTATTGTTTGATACTAAGACGATTTTAGCCGATACGCTCACACAAATTACAAATACCTCTAAAAAACGCGGTATGGAAGCGGTTGACTTATCATTGCTTACTGATGGTCTGCAGGCGGAGAGAGAGCAAGGCATTACGATTGATGTCGCTTATCGTTACTTTAGTACTGGCACACGTAAATACATTATTGCTGACGCACCCGGTCACGAGCAATACACACGGAATATGGTAACCGCAGCCTCTACAGCAAACTTAGCAATTATTTTGATTGACGCGCGTAGAGGCGTACTCACTCAAACACGCCGCCACTCATATTTAGCACATTTGGTGGGAATTCCACACATTGTAGTTGCGGTCAATAAAATGGATTTAGTTAAATTTGATCAATCAATTTACGATAAAATCTGTGCTGACTATTTAAGCTTTGCTAGTGAAATTGGCCTGCAACGCGCAGGTCACGATATTAGCTTTATTCCCATGTCAGCACTGACAGGTGACATGATTGTTGACCGCGGCGACAAGTTGCCTTGGTACACAGGTGAAACAATGCTAGAAAAATTAGAATCAGCGCCACCTGCACATGCAGAA
>JBDNJL010000147.1:0-24544 GCA_041687795.1 Methylotenera sp.
AAACAAATTATCGAATCATTACAAAAAGTTGAAAAAGCACTCGATACATTCTTCCGTAATGCTGCCAATGTTGCTGTGCTTGAAGAAGTGATTAAACCAATTGCACAGGTCTCTGCTGCTTTTGATATGTTAGAAATGCCGATACCCAAAATGATTGCAGATTTAACAGCTTGGTACGCTGAGCATTTTAAAAATAGCAGTAGGAATAACACTATAAAATTCAATGAATCACAATTTGAATTAGTGGCTGAAAGTTTGAGTATCCTCGGCTTATTTGCAGAAGAGTTGCCAAATGCGCGCGCAGAATCTAAAACAGCATTGTCTGCTGCATTGCAACGATTAGAATTAAGCATTGCAGACCTAGACTTGAATGAGTTGAACTTTGGCAGTGAAATGACCCAACTAGAAGAGAATACAACAGAATCAGCTGACTCAGAATCGACAGTAGTAAAACTTTCAGAAGATGATGCATTGAAACTTGATGAATTATTACTTGGAGTAGATTTAAAATTGGGTGATCAGGCAGATGCTTCAGGGCCAATGGTTGATGATAAAGTAGCTTCAATAGATACTACCATTAACAATACAATTGAAGCAGTTGAGCTGGCAGACTTAACCGTTTCTGACAGACACATTTTAGGTGGTGAGCAAGCGCGATATAATGAAATACTAGAGAGTGTGACAGACGTTGCTATAGATGCAGAACTTGAAGGCATCTTTGTTGTAGAAGCTGAAGAGGTGATTGCTATACTTGCGCAAAACTTGCAGACTTTACGCTTAAACGAAACTGATGGCGAGGCGCTTGCTGATGTGCGTCGTGCTTACCATACGCTTAAAGGTAGCGGTAGAACTGTTGGTTTAACTGGCATGGGCGAGGTCGCTTGGTCGGTTGAACAAATGCTTAATTTAGTCATCGAACAAAAAGCATTTCCATCGGCCTCGCAAATTGCGTTTATTGAAGAAGTAACAGGTGCTTTTGCAGGCTGGGTTGCAGATTTACAATCAGAAAATTCTGTGACGCTAAACCCGAAACCATATCAACTTCGCGCAACTGACTTAGAAAAAGAAGCCTTAAAAGTAGCTACAAAACCAAAATCGGAAGAAGTGCTGATTGACGGAACACATAAGCTAAGCCGAGTATTTTTTAATATATTTATAGCAGAAGCGCAGCAACATTTAGATACATTATTTGCTGCGCAAAAAGCCTTAAAGGTAAACGATGCTGAGCTACCTAGTGAAGCGAGTTATCGTGCTGCGCATACTTTAGGTAGCAATGCGCTAACTGCGGGCTTTAATCCAATTGGTGAATTGGCGCGAGCTTTAGAAAATTGGCTAGATGAGCATACCAGTATTTGGACAGAACAACATATTTCCTTATACGGTAATGTAGTAAAAGCGCTGGAAGATGGTTTAGAAAAAGCCAAATCTTACAAAAACGCTAAAACTACGCGTGCGTTAATACTTGCTTTAAGTGAATCTACAGCCGCTATGCAAGCCGCCGCTTCTTTGAAAGCAGAAGCGGCAATGCATGAAGCAAGTATAATTGCTATACCTGACATTGAGCTTGGGATTGAAGTTACCGAAAATTCAGTAACATCAGAGCTTGTTGAATACAAAGCATCTTCTGCAATATTGGTAGAAACTTCACCAGTTCAGTCAACAACAGAGATTAAAGCCAAATCAACTAAAGCAAGAACTTCAACGGATAAAAATAATGCCGCTAAAAAATCGGCAAGTAAATCACCAGTTTCCGAAGCGACGCAAGCCGTTCAAAATGAAGTGCTTATAGAGACAGTTAATAAGCCTGTAGATAGCACTCAGCCAGCTAGTGTTGCAAAATCAAAAAATGAGCAATCCGTAGACCAAGAGTTATTAGCCTTGTTTGTTGAAGAAGCGCGTGAGCTAGTGCCTCAAGTAGGTAATGATTTGCGTGGCTGGCGTGCTAACCCAAAAGAGGTGGATTACCCTGATTCGTTACAACGTGCATTACATACGCTAAAAGGTAGTGCGCGCATGGCAGGGCAATCTATCCTTGGAGATAGTGTTCACAACATGGAAGACCTTGTAATTCGTGCGCTTAAACATAAAGTATCGTTAGATGATTTTGATGAAATGTTTGTAGAATTTGACCGCATTGGTTACATGCTAGAAGATATTTCTGGAGACAGAAAAATTACCAACGCAGTGGCAGACGCTTTACAAAAAGTGACGACACCAACACGTGTAGCAGAGCGTAAATCACAATTCTTAAGATTACGTGCCGATGTACTTGATAGGCTGATTAACGAGGCTGGTGAGATTTCAATTATGCGTTCTCGAATGGATCGGGAAATGCAAAACTTTAAGCAATCCTCAGGCGATTTAACTGACAGTATTAGGCGCTTACGTGCATATTTACGTGAGTTGGAAATTGAAGCTGAAACGCAATTGCAATCACGTATGAGCTTGTTGCAAGAGGCTAACGAGCAGTTTGATCCATTAGAGTTCGACCGATTTACACGACTACAAGAGCTTACCCGCATGATGGCGGAAAGCGTGAATGACGTTGCAACAATCCAGCATGGTCTATTGCTTAACCTAGACCAAACTGATGCCGCTTTGCAACAGCAAAACCGTATGAACCGCGAACTGCAACAAGGGTTGATGAGTTTGCGCATGCTACCTTTTGCGACAATTTCAGAACGTTTACAACGTATAGTTCGCCAAACTGCGCGAGAGCTTGGTAAACGCGTTGAAATGACAATCCAGGGTGAATCAATTGAGATTGACCGTGGCGTACTTGATAAAATGGGTGCTCCTCTAGAGCATTTATTACGAAATGCAGTAGCACATGGCCTTGAAGAAACAGGTGAACGTATTAAATTAGGTAAACCTGAAACAGGGAATATCAACCTAAAAATTAGTGTCGAAAATGAAGAGATTACACTTGTAATCACCGACGATGGTGCTGGAGTTAATCTCGGCAAAGTGAAACAAAAAGCATTAGAAAAAGGCTTCTTTTCAGCTGACCAAGAAGTTACTGATCAAACCCTGATGGCGGTAATTTTTGAGCCTGGTTTTTCAACAGCCGATACTATTTCGCAAATTGCAGGTCGTGGTGTTGGTTTAGATGCGGTGCGAAGTGATATCGCATCATTGGGTGGACGTATTGATGTTAGTAACGTTACAGGCATGGGGGCAATGTTTAATATTTACTTGCCAGTGACCCTGTCTGTAGCACAAGTGGTCATGGTGCGTTCAGGCAATAAAATGATTGCAATTCCTTCTGTGATGGTTGAGCAAGTGCAAAAACTTAAACAAAATGATTTAACCAGTGCATATTTAGCACACAAAATTGAGTGGGCTA
This sequence comes from Methylotenera sp., assembly GCA_041687795.1. Classification (GTDB taxonomy): domain Bacteria; phylum Pseudomonadota; class Gammaproteobacteria; order Burkholderiales; family Methylophilaceae; genus Methylotenera. The sequence goes on from JBDNJL010000147.1 coordinate 3,347, forward strand.
CGCGTGATTATCCACTCCATTTTTTATCTAAACTGATTGGCGATATAGACAACGTTGCGCAGCACCATTCTTACACGCCGGTAATGCTGTTAAGAAGTGGTACGTACCGTACCGCAGTGCACGTGGATGAAATTATTGGAAACCAAGAAGTAGTGATGAAGCAAATGGGTACACAGATGTCTCGCGTGCCTGGCATTATTGGCGCTACGGTGCTCGGCGATGGTGCGATTGTATTGGTAATGAATCCAGTGCAACTTGCAAACCGTGAAGCGTTATCAGTTGGTACAGTAAAAGTAAGTATCGCTGCGCCCGTGGTTGAGCAACAGAAACGCATTGCATTAATTGTGGATGACTCGTTAACGATGCGCAAAGTGCTATCGCGCTTACTTGAGCGCGAGGATTTTGAAGTGGTGACAGCAAATGACGGCATCGATGCGGTTCAAAAGCTGCAACTCATTAAGCCAGATATTATCTTAACGGATATCGAAATGCCGCGTATGGATGGTTTTGAATTCTCACGCCATGTGCGCGATAACGCAAAAACCGCTAATACGCCGTTGATTGTAATTAGCTCGCGTACTGCAGAAAAACACCGTAACGTTGCGGCTGAGTTAGGTGTAAATGCTTTCTTAGGTAAGCCAGTGCAAGATGATGAATTAATTAGCCAAGTGAATGCACTACTTAAAAACACATTGCATTAACAAGCTTTAAAAGTTTTAAGAGTTATTTAATACCGTGACTACGTAAAACTTAACGATTTTCTGCAGACACATATTTTAAATATTACTATCATATGTTAATTTAATTTCAGTTGTAAATTAGCCATATATTTGCTTATTTTATATATCTCAATAAGGTAAAATTAACCTTATGTTAGATACCATTATAGAAACTCTAGAATCGTTACCAGAATCATCTATAGCACCGCAATTTGTGCATTTGCGTTGCCACAGTGAATACTCAGTTGTGGATGGTATTGTAAGGATTGACGACTATGTGGCGGCGGCCCAAGCAGATACAATGCCCGCCATAGCGCTAACAGACCTAAGCAATTTATTTGGTGCCATAAAGTTTTATAAAGCCACGCGTGACAAGGGCGTTAAGCCAATTATTGGATGCGATATTTGGCTTGAAAATACCACAAATCGTGATAAGCCGACGCGCCTACTTTTACTCTGCCAATCTCACGCAGGCTATTTGTTACTCTGTCAACTCATTAGTCGCGCTTATTTAAGCAACCAATATCGTGGACGCGCAGAATTTAAACGCGAGTGGTTTGTGGAGTGTGGAACAGATGGTTTGTTGCTACTTTCGGGCGCATTGCAAGGCGATATTGGTCAAGCCGTAATTCAAGGAAACGATACGCTTGCGCTAAAACTCGCTAAAGATTGGCAAGCGCTATTTCCACAACGTTTTTATTTAGAAGTGCAGCGCACAAGTAGCGAAAATGTACCTCAAAACTCATCAGAAGAACAATATATTCAATCAGTAAAAACAATAGCTGGTAGCTCACAATTACCTGTAGTTGCCACCCACCCAATTCAATTCACAACACCTGATGATTTTAGAGCACACGAAGCGCGCACATGTATTGCAGAAGGATATGTGCTTGCTGATAGCCGGCGACCAAAGAACTTTAGCATAGAGCAGTACTTTAAAACCCAAGCACAAATGTCTACATTATTTGCAGATATGCCAGAAGCGCTTACCAATAGTGTTGAAATTGCTAAACGTTGCAACTTAACACTCACTTTAGGTAAAAACTTTTTGCCAAACTTTCCAACACCTAATGGAGAAAGTTTGGATGCATTTTTAATCGCAGAAGCTCGCGCAGGTTTAGAAAAACGACTAGATTTACTTTTTTCAAGCGTAGAAGTTCGCGCAGCAAAGCAGGCTGAATATCATGCTCGTTTAGATTTTGAAACGAATGTCATTAACCAAATGGGTTTTGCTGGCTACTTCTTAATCGTTGCAGACTTTATTAATTGGGCAAAATCCAATGGTGTGCCTGTCGGTCCTGGACGCGGTTCTGGGGCTGGTTCTGTTGTTGCATATAGTCTAGGTATTACTGATTTAGACCCATTAGAATACAATTTATTGTTTGAACGCTTTCTAAACCCAGATCGTGTTTCCATGCCAGACTTTGATATTGATTTTTGCCAAGAAGGTCGTGATCGGGTGATTGATTATGTGAAGCAAAAGTATGGTTTAGAGGCCGTTTCGCAAATCGCCACCTTTGGTACTATGGCAGCAAAGGCCGTGATTCGCGATGTAGGTCGTGTACTCGATTTACCATTTAATTTTGTAGATAGTATCGCAAAGTTAATTCCTTTGGAGCTAGGTATTACGCTCTCAGCTGCTTTGGTGAAAGAGCCGCAAATGGCTGAACGGCAACAAAATGAGGAGGATGTAGCTGAACTTTTAGAGCTCGCACTTCGTTTAGAAGGACTGGTAAGAAACGTGGGAATGCATGCAGGTGGTGTGCTTATATCGCCTGGTAAAATCTCTGATTTTTCACCCATATATTGCCAAGCCGATGGTGCGAGCTTAGTCAGTCAATACGACAAAGATGATGTAGAAGCTGTCGGATTAGTGAAGTTTGACTTTTTAGGACTTCGTACGCTTACTATATTAGATATGGCGTTAGAAAGCATCAACAAGCAACGTGTACTGGATGAATTACCACCATTAAATTTTGCAACGTTACCACTAGATGATAAGGCAACGTTTCAACTACTTAAAACAGCAAACACCACTGCAGTTTTTCAGTTAGAGTCGCGTGGCATGAAAGACATGCTAAAACAAGCGATGCCTGATTGCTTTGAAGACATTATCGCGCTAGTAGCTTTATATCGGCCAGGCCCCATGGACTTGATTCCAGACTTTTGTCGCCGCAAGCATGGTAAGCAGCGTGTTGAGTATCCTCATCCACTGACTGAGCCTATTTTAAAAGAAACTTATGGTATTGCTGTTTACCAAGAGCAAGTCATGCAAATTGCCCAAGTAGTAGCTGGCTACAGTTTAGGCGGTGCAGATTTGCTACGTCGCGCAATGGGTAAAAAGAAAGTTGAGGAGATGGATGCCCAGCGTAAAGCTTTTACTGAGGGCGCTGTAAAAAACAATATGACAGAAAAACAAGCAAGCGACTTATTCGATTTGCTTGAAAAATTTGCTGGTTATGGCTTTAATAAATCTCATGCCGCAGCCTATGCTTTAGTCGCCTACCAAACCGCTTTCTTAAAAGCACATTACCCAGCAGCGTTCTTAGCCGCAACAATGTCCGCTGATATGAATAATACAGACAGCGTGCATTTTTTTTACGATGACTGCGCACCAAATCAGGTAGAAGTACTGGCGCCAAATGTTAACCAAAGTGAGTTTAAATTTACGCCGATTAGTAAAACACAAGTGTTATATGGCTTGGGTGCAGTAAAAGGAACCGGCTTTGCGGCAATTGAAGTAATTTTGCAAGCACGGCGTGAAGGCGGTCCATTTAAAGACTTATTTGATTTCTGCAATAGATTAGATTTGCGAAAAGTGAATCGCCGTGTGGTGGAGTCACTCATTCGTGCAGGTGCGTTTGATAGCTTGTCTAATAACCGCAATGCCTCGTTAGCAGGTGTCTCCATGGCAATGGCTTCAGCTGAGCAATATAGTGCGAACAGTAATCAGAATAGTTTGTTTGGCGAGGCAGTAGATAATGCCGTACACATATTGCCTAATGTACCAGTTTGGCCAGAACAGCAACAATTACAGGAAGAAAAATCTGCGCTGGGGTTTTATTTTAGTGGTCATCCATACATGGCTTACCAAAAAGATTTAAGCAATTTTGTGAGTACCTCCTTGGCTAATTTAACGCCTAAAGAGCAACCACAGCTACTTGCAGGTATCGTAATGGGTGTGAGGGCACGAATGACACAACGCGGTAAAATGGCAATTGTTGGTATTGATGACGGTACTACTCGTATAGAGGTTGTGGTGGGGAACGAGCTGTTGAATCAATCACATCACTTGCTCAAAGAAGACCAGCTAATCATTGTAGAAGGTCGCGTGAGCCATGATGATTTCTCTGGCGGAATTCGCGTGAATGCCAGAAAATTGCATGATTTATCTGGTTTAAGGAATAGCAAGGCAAGCTTTCTGAAAATTTCATGCAATGGGCAATCAGACGCAATTAAATTAAAAGCATTACTGAAGCCTTATTGCAAAAGTGCATCCGATGAGCAACGCGGTTGTCCAGTAAAAGTGGAGTATCACAATAAAACAAGCAAGGTTGAGCTGATGTTGGGCAGCGCATGGCGAGTTGATTTACACGAAGAATTGATTGCAGGTTTAACGCAGTGGTTAAGTCGTGACAACGTAAAAATCCTATATAATTGAATTAAGTTTTTTTAAAGATAGCGCATTCCATGAAAATTAGTTACTTAGACTTTGAACAACCAATTGCTGAATTAGAAGCTAAGATTGAAGGGCTGCAAGCATCACATGATGAGAATGCTGGCTTGGATATTTCTAAAGAACTCACTGCATTGGTCAAGAAAAATGCTAAATTATCTGAAGATACTTATGGCAACTTAACTGCTTGGCAGATTTCACAATTAGCACGCCATCCACAACGTCCATACACGCTTGACTACATTAATGGAATGTTTACTGATTTTCAAGAACTGCATGGCGACAGAGCATATGCTGATGACCCTGCAATTGTAGGTGGCTTGGCGCGTTTTGAAGGTCAAACTGTGATGGTAATTGGCCATCAAAAAGGTCGTGATGTAAAAGAGCGCCAATATCGTAATTTTGGTATGCCACGCCCAGAGGGCTATCGTAAGGCGTTACGCCTTTATCGTATGGCAGAAAAATTCAATATACCCATTATTACCCTGATTGATACTCCAGGTGCATACCCAGGAATAGGTGCTGAAGAGCGAGGACAGTCTGAAGCGATTGCACGTAATTTATACGTTATGGCCGAACTCAAAACGCCGATTATTGGTGTGATTATTGGCGAAGGTGGATCTGGCGGTGCGTTGGCATTAGGTGTGGTCGATAAGTTATTGATGTTGCAATATGGCACTTATTCAGTGATTTCACCTGAAGGTTGTGCGTCAATCTTATATAAAAGTGCAGATAAAGCTTCAATTGCTGCCGAATCACTGGCCATTACTGCAGACCGTTTGAAAGTACTAGGTTTGGTAGACCGTATCGTTTCAGAGCCATTAGGCGGAGCGCATCGCGCACCTGATGTTGTGATGAAAAGTTTAAGTATCGCGTTAAAAGAAGAGCTGGCGAAATTTAAATCAAAATCAGTTAAGGCGTTACTCTTAAGTCGTTATGAGCGTTTAATGAGCTATGGTAAATTTAAAGAAACTGCAGCAAAACCAGTTTTAACAAAATAAACGTTTAAGTCATTTAGTTTAATCAAAATGGCACAGCAACATCCACTACAAGTTACGTTTAATCAAACCCTTACTCAATATTTAGGTCTTGAATCACTAAAGCTAAGCAAGCACAATTATAAAAGTGTATTGTTGGCTTTAAGTGGTGGGCTTGATTCCGTTGTACTCCTGCATTTATTAGTTGCAGCAAAATCTAGTACTTATCTCAATTTATCCGCACTGCATGTGCATCACGGCCTTAGTCTTAATGCAAATTCATGGACATATTTTTGTACTGAATTATGTCATTCACTGCATGTGCCATTAGCGATTAAACATATTAAAATTGACAAAAAATCAGGGTTAGGTATTGAAGCCGAGGCTAGAAAGCTGCGCTATGAAGCACTTTTTAGCTACAGTTGTGATGACATCAAACCTGAATTTATCGTCACAGCGCATCATCAAAATGACCAAGCGGAAACGTTACTGTTGCAATTATTTAGAGGTGCAGGCGTAAAAGGGTTAGCAGCCATGGCGAACATAGATGAAAAGCGCCGATTGTTACGACCTTTGCTTAATATTCCGCGAAGCGCATTATTAGAATATGCAAAGCAACATGGCCTAAAGTGGAGTGAAGACGAAAGTAATGGTGACACACATTATGAGCGTAACTTTGTGCGGCATGAGGTAATGCGAATCTTGGTTGAGCGTTATCCTGCAATTAACACAGTCTTAGCGCGCACTTCTAAGCATATGGCAGAAGCAAGCGATTTGCTGGATGACTTAGCGGCAATTGATGCAAGTGAATATGTTCAAAGCAATGGTTTATGTGTAAAAGGATTGCGAGGTTTAAACCATGCGCGTGCTAAAAATTTACTTAGAATGTGGTTGGCAAATAATCAACTTGCAACGCCAAATGCCGAACAATTGAATGAAATTCTGTCCCAAAGTTTAACCGCCAAGGCTGATGCAAGTATTGAATTAGACATAAAATTTTTTGGTAGAAGCGATTACTTAACACTAAGACGTTATCAAGATGTGCTGTATTTAAGCAGTGATATTGTGCCAATTTCATACAATTTAGTGTGGAATGGTGAGGCAGAAATAGCTTTACCAAACGGCGACAAATTGATTTTTAACGAAGTGCTAGGTAGCGGCTTAGCTAAAAAATTAGGTATGGATAGACTCAGAATTAGTAACCGTGTAGGTGGTGAGCGTTTTAAGCCAGATGTCTTGCGACCCACGCGCACGCTTAAACATTTATTACAATCCGTAAACGTGCCGCCTTGGCAACGTGAACATTTACCGCTTATTTATTGGCAAGATACTTTAGCCTGCGTGCCGAATATAGGATATGCGCACGATCTGCAAGCAAAAGACGCAGAAGTTGGTATTCATATTACTTGGTGCTCTGCAACTTGAGAGCTGACAGCTTAAGTATTGGTAATAACTGCGGCCAAATATTTTCTAAAATAAGTGGCTGCCCCAAAGTGTTTGGATGTAAGCCATCTTGTTGAATAAGCATGGGTTTAGCTGCAATATTATTTAACATAAACGGCACTAAACCTGTTTTATATTGTTTACTTAAGTTTTCATAAGTTTGATTAAAGCCTTGGGTATATTTTGCACCGTAATTTGGTGGGATTCGCATGCCGAGTAATAAAACTTTTGCCTGATGTTTTTGACATAGCTGCAACATTTTTTCAAGATTGCTTTGCATTTCGCTAATGGGCAAGCCTCGCAAGCCATCGTTTGCGCCTAGCTCTAGAATTACAATGCTGGGGTTGTTTTTTTTCAGTGCAGCCTCAAGTCTAGTTAAACCTCCGCTGGTAGTTTCACCGCTAACGCTAGCATTGATGACGTTATATCGATAAGCAAAATGTGTCTGTGAAAAACCGTTAAGTTTTTTTTGTAAAAGCGCTGCCCATCCTTCTTCTGCAGATAAGCCATAAGCTGCAGATAAGCTATCACCAAATACAAGAATATTTTGTAAGGTTTGTTCTTTTGCAAAAGAGGTGAAAGGCGATGCAACAAAAGCTAAACTTATGATACTAACAAAGAGTGCTTTGAGAATTCTTAACGCTAATTTACTTGTGAACTTACACGGTTTTACACTAAGTTTTATTAAACTATTCATTTTTAGATTGTTCGCTTTTACACTAGTCATATTTATGGTGTTTATTTTCGTAGTCCTTATTTTAATAGTATTCATTATTTCCACTTTAAATTTCAAAACATTTGAAAGCCATTAATGCCATCACACAATATTAGCCCATCACCAGCCATACAAGTTCAAAAACTTAATTATCAATTTTTAAGTCACGACCAATCGTCAAGTGATAAAAAGATTAGTATTTTACGCGATTTAGATTTGGAAATTTTAAGCGGTGAGCAAGTCGCAATTATTGGCAGTTCAGGCTCTGGAAAGTCGACTTTATTAAGCTTGTTAGCTGGGTTGGATATACCAACTAGTGGTAGCGTTCATATTAATCAGCAAGTTTTTAGTAGTTTAGATGAAGATGGTAGGGCGCTGATTCGCGGACAAAACATGGGTTTTGTTTTTCAATCATTTCAGCTTTTACCATCGCTAAGTGCACTAGAAAATGTGATGTTACCTTTGCAATTAAAAAGTGCACAAGAGGCAAAAGCAAAAGCTTTAGAAGCGTTGAGTAAAGTGGGCTTGTCTGCAAGAATCCAACATTACCCCAAACAGTTATCAGGCGGCGAGCAACAGCGCGTGGCCATTGCGCGTGCTTTTGCTACAGCACCAAGCATTTTATTTGCAGATGAGCCAACTGGTAATCTAGACCACGCAACTGGTCAAATGATTATAGAGTTGTTATTTAACATGAATGTTGAAGCGGGTACAACTTTGATATTAGTGACACATGATATTGGCTTGGCAAATCGATGCCAGCGACAACTGAAACTAGAAAATGGTCAATTGCATGTGTTGGTGGCAGCATGATACTGAACCTTAAATTAGCTTGGTCGCAAACCTTGAGTTTATGGTACGCGGGAGCATTGCGCGTGTTGGTGTTTTCGCTGGTGTTGGCAGTTGCAGCAATTACCGCTGTTGGCTTTTTTACGCAACGTGTAGATAGTGCGTTAAATCAGCAAGGTGGATTGCTGTTGGGCGGCGATATTGCCCTGCAAGCAGACCACCAGATTGCAGAAAAATATGAAGCAGAAGCTTCGAGCCTAAAATTAAATATTGTTAAAACGTATGAGTTTGCCAGCATGGCAATACATGGCGATGCGAATCAATTGTCAGAAATTAAAGCGGTTGGACAAGGTTTTCCGTTGCGTGGCGATTTAACAATTGCTTTTGATTTAACTGCGAGCCAAGAACAGCAAGTAAAGCACGGGCCTAAAATAGGCGAGGCTTGGATTGAGCCGCGACTTGCAACCTTACTCAATCTAAAAGTGGGTGATACGGTTGATGTAGGTGAAAAAACGCTGAAAGTTTCAGCAATTTTAGTGCGCGAACCCTCTCGTGGTGGTGATATGTTTAGCTTTGCGCCACGCTTAATGATGCAAGCTGATGATTTGCCCGCTACCAAGCTTATTCAGTTTGGTAGCCGAGTTAAATATCAATTATTACTTGCGGGTTCGCCACAAAGCATTGAGAGCTATTTTGCAGCTACAAAACCACAACTGGCGCGAGGTGAGAAAATTGAAGATGTGCGCAATGCACGCCCAGAAATTAAATCTGCCTTAGATAAAGCACAGCAGTTTCTAGGGCTCTCTGCCATGGTGAGTGTGATATTAGCGATGGTCGCCATGTTGCTTTCTAGTTTGCCTTATATTAAACAAAGTTTAGATACCTTTGCACTGATGCGTTGCTTTGGAGCGGCGCAGAAAACTGTGATGCAATTATTGGCTTTTCAAACGCTGATGATTGCTTTTTTTAGTGCTTTGGCTGGCGTAGTGATTGGTTATTTAGCGCAACTCGGGCTGGCTAAGCTAGCGGGTAGCTTGTTTTTAGAAACCTTACCGCAAGTATCCTTTGCTCCCGCTTTGGTGGGTGTGATTGCAAGTATTGCCATGATGTTTGCAGTGGTCATTCCACACGCTTGGCAAATGCGTAATTTAACCGCCATGAATATTTTACGCCGTGAAACACTCACTGAATCTAATACGGCTAAATTTAAATTTTTACCAGCCATTATTGTGATGGTACTGATGGTATTTTGGCAAGCTAACGATACAAAAATTGCCTTTAGTACATTATTAGCAGGTGCTGGCTTGTGTGTTGTAGTGGCTATTTTTGCTTATGTATTAGTGGCTATCGCTACACGTTTATTTGAATTATCGCCACAAAATATACACCTAAATGCTGTGAAACTGGGCGTGCAAAGCATTAAGCGTAGGTTTGGCTTGTCAGTAATGCAAATGATAGGCTTTAGCCTTGGTTTGATGGTACTAATATTACTAGCTTTGGTGCGCGGTGACTTAATTCGTAACTGGCAAGCATCTTTGCCAGCAGATGCGCCTAATCGTTTTGTGATTAACATTCAGCCGCAGCAAATTGCAGGTGTAGAACAGCTATTTAATGAGCTTAAAATTAAAAATGCTGCGGTTTTTCCAATGGTAAAAGGGCGTTTGGTCAGCATCAATAATAAACCGATTAATACAACTGCTTACGATGATGAGCGGGCGAAACAGCTTGCTGAAAGAGAGTTTAACTTATCTTGGGCTGCAGAAATGCAAACCGACAACTTGCTAATTGCTGGACGCTGGTGGAAGCCTTCTGATTTCGGAAAACCTTATATTTCAATTGAGCAAGACCTAGCTAAAACTTTAGGGATTAAACTTAACGATAGTTTGGTGTTTGACGTTGCGGGCAACATATTGAATTTAAAAGTGACTAGCTTAAGAAAAGTTGACTGGGACACCATGCGCGCTAACTTTTTTGCCGTAACACCCCCTGGGGTGTTGGAGGATTACGCAGCAAACTATATTAGCAGTTTTCATCTGCCGCAAAAAGCAGACGCGCCGCTTAACCAATTGGTAAAAACGTATCCAAATTTAACGGTACTAGATATCGCCGCGCTTATGCAGCAAGTGCGGGGTATTATGCAAAAAATGAGCAATACCATTGAATATGTGTTTGCTTTTAGCTTGGTCGCAGGTGTTGCTGTGCTTTACGCTGCTTTGTTAGCAACCCAGCAAGAGCGAATTGCAGAGGCAACCTTGATGCGAATATTTGGTGCATCACGCGCGCAGGTTGGCATTGCTTATGTTGCAGAGTTTGCTTGCATTGGTTTTATTGCCGCTTTTGTTGCGGCGGTTGCTGCGAATGGGCTGGCATATTACATTAGTGTTTATTTACTCAATATTTCATTTCAATTTAATTTAGATTTGGCGGTATCTACTATGATGATTGCGGCAATTGTTGTCCCGCTTGCAGCTTGGCTAGGTTTGCGCAAATTTTTAAATATCCCACCTAGGCAATTGCTTAATAGTATTTAAGTATTGCTTTAATGTATACAACCATATTGGTTGAATTAAACCACCAACATGGTTGTATACAACCATAAAATGTGTCTGTAAAATTCCGTTAAGTTATAATACGATACTAGCGTATGTAAGTGTTTATTTTTAATGATTAATATTAATCTAATAATATTGTAAAAAGATGTGCATTACGGCATAAAAATTGCTAAATCTTGTAACAATAACTAGAAAAAACTTTTCATCTTGTTGTAAAAATTTTTCAAGATGAAAATCATTAAAATTAAATTTGAGGGTATTACAATGTTTAAGCAACAAAACTTTTTACTAAAGTCTACCTGTGCAGCAGTATTAGCGGTATTGGCTAGCCCGCAATTTGTTAGCGCAGCTGATAGCATAGAAACAAAAAAAATTGAGGTGATTAGCACTACGCCACTCGCTGGCATTGGCTTACCTTTGTCAAAAATTCCAGCCAATATTCAAACAATTAAAGCTGAGCAGTTAGAAGAGCAAAAAAGTCTAAGCATCGCAGACTATATTAATCAAAACCTAAATGGTGTGAACGTAAACGATACGCAAAACAATCCATACCAACCCGATGTGAATTTTAGGGGCTACTCAGCATCACCTTTGCTAGGTACACCACAAGGTTTGTCAGTGTTTGTTGATGGCGTTCGTGTGAATGAGCCATTTGGCGATGTGGTGAATTGGGACTTAATCCCAATGAACTCAATTAATACTATCAATTTAATCCCAGGTTCAAATCCAGTGTTTGGTTTAAACACATTAGGTGGTGCACTTTCTGTGCAAACGAAAAGTGGTCGTACTAATCAAGGCGGTGCTATTGAGTACTACCAAGGTTCATGGGGTCGTAAAGCTGGATCGGCAGAATTTGGTGGTGTAAGTGATGATGGCTCGATTGATTACTTTATTTCAGGCAATGTGTTTAGTGAAGATGGCTGGCGTGATTACTCACCCACAGATGTTGGGCAAGCATTTGCTAAAATTGGTTGGCAAAATGAAACCTCAGCACTTAATTTAAGCTATACCGGTGCTGATAATAAAATGGTAGGCAATGGTTTAGCGCCCTTAGATTTTTTAAGGCAGCAAGGTCGTAATTCTATTTTAACCAGACCTGACTTAACCGAAAACAAGCTCTCATTTTTTAATTTGAACGGCAGTCATTTCTTTAATGACGATGTGCAGTTAAGCGGTAATATGTATTACCGTTTAGGTAAAACGCGTACACTAAATGGCGATGGTAACGATGATTTTGATGTTAATGGTGGTGGCTTCGTTAGTGCAGCTGATTTAGCTCAAGCAAATCTAGATTGTGCGGGCAATAATGATTCAGATGAAAACTGTAGTGGCGCTCGTAATCGCACACAGTCAAGACGACAAGGCTATGGCATCAACACGCAGGTAACTTTTAGTCAAGACTTAATGGGTTATAAAAATCAGTTTATTACAGGGTTAGGTTATGATTATGGCCGTACTGATTTTAAACAAAGTACTGAATATGGCATTGTAAATGCCACAAGAGGTATAGACGGAGTTGGAATATTTGGCGATGAAGGGGCTGTTAATTTAAAAGGTGTGAGCGAAACCTTTAGTGCTTTTGCAACAGATACTCTTTCCCTATCTCCAATTTGGCACTTAACTTTATCAGGTCGTTATAATTACACAGAAGTGGATAATTTTGACCGTCTTCACCCAATTCCTAATCCTAATCTAGCAGATAATGCCTCATTAACTAGCAATCAAACCTATAGTCGTTTTAACCCAGCAATTGGTCTTAACTTTACCCCAAGTGAAAACTTAACTGCTTATGCAAGCTATAACGAAGGTAGCCGCGCACCAACAGCCATTGAACTAGGCTGTGCAAACCCTGAGCGTCCATGTCGATTACCCAATGCTTTTGCCGGTGATCCACCATTGGATCAAGTTGTGGCTAAAACCTTTGAAGGTGGTTTACGTGGCAATTTAACACCAACAATAAATTGGACATTTAGTGCCTACCGTGCGCAAAACTTCAATGACATTCAGTTTATTGCTTCTGATGCTGTTAGTGGTAGAGGCTTTTTTGACAACGTGGGCACAACCCGTCGTCAAGGCTTTGATGCAGCAATTGGTGGCCGCTTAGAGAAATTTACTTGGAATTTAGGCTATAGTTTTATCAAAGCCACATATGAATCTGAGTTTGCTATTGCTAATGAAGTCAATTCAAGTGCAGATAGTGATGAAATTCAAGTGGGTAAGGGTGACTATATTCCTGGTATTCCTAAACATCAGCTTAAATTACGCGCCGCTTATGATGTAACTCCATCATGGAATGTAGGTACAAATATATTTGCGTTCTCAGACCAATTCTCACGTGGTAATGAAAATAACCAACACCAAGGTGAGGGTGCTAAAGTAGCAGGATATGCTGTAATGAATATTGATACCCGCTTCCAAGTGAATAAAAACTGGCAGTTATTTGCTAGGTTAAATAACGTTTTTGACCGTGAATACAATAATGGTGGTTTGTTAGGTGAGCATCGTTTCGACGCAGCATCAGGTCAGTTTAGTGGTAATGAATCTAACACCAATGCTTTCTTTGCTCCTGGTGCACCCCGCGCTGGTTGGCTTGGTGTGCGTTATGAATTTGATGGTAAAAAATCTGCTGCATTAAGTAGCAATTAGTATTTACAAGTTTTTTAAGGATGTACGGCTTGCAATTAACGCAACATAATAATTACGCAATTGATAGTAAGACTGATATTAGTAGTCTTACTGCGCCTGAATCTTTTACTACAGCTAAGCAAAAAGCAAAGCTAATGATTGTGGAAGATGAGGTATTATTTGCGCGTGCCGTGATGCGCCGATTGCAAAAAGCTGGCTACGAGTGTGAACATGCGGAAAACCTGCAAGACGCAAGATTTATAGCTAAACAGTTTTTACCTGACATTGTGTTGCTCGATATGCGCTTACCAGACGGTAACGGTTTAGATTTATTGCCGGATTTCGTTGCCAAAAATGCGTTTGTGGTTGTAATGACAGCGCATGGTGAAATTAGCGATGCAGTTAACGCTATGAAGCTAGGAGCAGTAGATTACTTAAAAAAACCGATAGACCTAGAAGAGTTATTACTTTCGATAAAAAAAGTAGAAAATGCGGCCTTGCAAAGTAATAGCTTAGATTACTCTCGTCAGCGAAACGCACATGCTAGCACCACAGAAGGTGCAGATTTGCTAGGCAATAGTCACGCAATGGAAAGTGTAAAAGCGCAAATTCAGCGCATTGCACAGTTAGTGGCGACTAATACTGTGCCTCCAACAGTCCTTATTGGCGGCGAGACTGGAACAGGCAAAGACGTTGCAGCGCGCTTATTACATTTATCATGCCAAAACAACGGTAAAGCAAATAATAAGCCTTTTGTGCATGTGGATTGTGCATCATTACCAGCTGAATTGATTGAGAGTGAGCTATTTGGTCATGAAAAAGGCGCGTTTACTGGCGCTTTACATTCACGACCAGGTTTGATTGAAGCGGCAGAAGATGGCACACTTTTCTTGGATGAAATTGGTGAGTTACCTTTGGCGTTGCAGGCAAAATTATTAAACGTGTTGGAGCGCAGAGTCGTGCGCCGAATTGGCTCAACTAAAGAGCGCCCAGTACTGGCTAGATTTATTGCTGCAACAAACCGAGATTTACACGAAATGTCGCTGGCTGGAAAATTTAGGCAAGATTTGTATTACCGCTTAAATGTGATGAATATTCAAATGCCACCGCTACGCGAGCGTGAAGAAGATGCAGTGTTGCTGGCAAAACACTTTGCCATGCAAACCTCTAGGCGCTATGGTTTGGGTAACCCTACCTTTTCAACTGAAGCCCTTAACATGGTGCAAAAATATGGTTGGCCAGGTAATGTGCGCGAGTTAAAGCATCAAGTGAGTAGGGCAATGTTGTTGTGCTCTGAAAGCCACATCACGGATGTGGATTTAGCGCTGCCTTTATACCAAAGTATGGGCCAGCAGGGTACGAAAGCTAATTTTACTACTGGCATAACAAATAGTTTTTTAGAAAACAACTTAAATAATGGCACTCAAACTGCTTTAGATTCTGCTGAAAAAAACATACTATTACAAGCACTTGCCGAAGCTAGAAATAATGTTTCTGAAGCAGCCCGGCAGCTAGGCATTACGCGCATGACAATGCGCTACCGTATGGATAAACATAATATTAGTCATTAGAAAGCGTGTGGCGAAAATGTGTCTATAAATTAGCGTTAAGTTTATTGTTAGCTATAGGCCTAAAAGTAGAGTTTATGCAATTATCACCTGTAACAATCAAACTGTTCCAATGACGATATAACGTCCGCATGTTATGATTTAGCTCATTATAAAATTAACGCTAAAGAAAAAGTTGTCATGCAAATAGGTACCCCATTAAGCGCAAATGCTACCCGAGTAATGTTACTTGGCAGTGGCGAACTCGGCAAAGAAGTGATTATTGCACTGCAACGCTTAGGTGTAGAAGTTATCGCAGTAGATAGATACAAAAATGCACCAGGTCACCAAGTAGCGCATCGTGCTTATGTCATTGATATGACTGATGATAAAGCATTGCGCGAATTAATCGCCAAAGAAAAACCACATTTAATCGTGCCAGAAATTGAAGCACTAAATACCAACACACTCGCAGATATTGAAGCCGCAGGCATCGCATCAGTCATCCCAACAGTAAAAGCGGTGCAGCTCACCATGAATCGAGAAGGTATTCGTCGCCTAGCGGCAGAAACTTTATCTTTACCTACATCGCCTTACGCTTTTGCTAAAAGCGCGGCAGAGTTGCAAACAGCAATCGACGGTGATTCAAAAACGTTGGGTATTGGCTACCCTTGTTTTATTAAACCAACAATGTCATCCTCGGGCAAAGGTCAATCACGTATTACCAATCCTGCAGAAGTGCAAACTGCGTGGGATTATGCTGCGACTGGAGGTCGTGTCAATCAAGGCGTTGTGATTGTTGAAGGACAAATTGATTTTGATTATGAAATTACTTTGCTCACAGTGCGTGCAAAAAATGCACAAGGTGACATTCAAACTTACTTCTGCGAGCCGATTGGCCACTTGCAAGAAAAAGGTGATTATGTAGAAAGTTGGCAACCACAAGCCATGACAACTTCAGCATTAATAGAATCAAAACGTATCGCTAAAGCTGTAACAGATAGCTTGGGTGGTCTAGGTTTATTCGGCGTTGAATTATTTGTTAAAAGAGACCATGTTTGGTTCTCAGAAGTAAGCCCGCGTCCCCATGATACTGGCATGGTCACCATGGCAAGCCAACGCTTTAGCGAGTTTGATTTACACGCACGTGCTATTTTAGGTTTGCCTGTAGATGTGAGTTTACGTGATGTTGCTGCTAGCGCAGTCATTTATGGACAGCATGAAACAAATACAGATTCAGGTGCGCTGGCTTTTGATAGTGTGGAAAAAGCACTTGCAGTACCTTGTAGCGATATTCGTCTATTTGGTAAGCCAGAATCTTTTGTGCGCAGGCGCATGGGTGTTGCTTTAGCCACTGGAAAAGATGTTGAAGAGGCTAGAAGTCGTGCGAAGTTATCTGCAAGTCTAGTAAAGCCAGTATTAAAGTAAAATATGCTAAATAAAGTAGAAGAGGCTGGTAGCAGCATACGCACATTTTTTGAGCTACTTGGCGGCAATGATAGCGGAGTTGCCAATATACGAAATCTAGTAGAAACTTTTTATGACATTATGGATAGCGACCCTAAAGTCGCGCCAATTCGTGCGATGCATCCAGCAGATTTAACGGGCTCACGTGAAAAGTTATTTATGTTTTTGACTGGTTGGACAGGAGGTCCTCAGCTCTACATCGAGCGCTACGGACATCCGTTTTTACGTAAGCGTCACATGCCATTTAGCATTGATGAATCTGCGCGTGATCAATGGATGTATTGCATGATTAAAGCTATGCAACATCTCGGTTTTGATGATAAGTTAATGACAGCATTATCAGAGCAGTTGTACGGTGTTGCTGATTTTATGCGGAATAAATAATTAGTAATTGTCTTAGCTAGTTCAAGTGTTAAGTTTAATTCGTTTTTGTATTTATCAAGCCACCTAATAACGCAGCCAGAGGCAATTTACTGTTTCTAGTGATGGATTTTAGTTGCGAATTATTAGACACGTTATCGCTAGCTTCGTAAGGCCTATCAAACCATGGGTCTGTTTTTTTAGCGGCAGGGCGTTTATATTGCGCGGTACTGCGGGCGCGCGCGGCGTCTTCGTCAAACTTTTTATTGGGTTCTTTTCGTGAAGTCTCAGCTGGTTGAGTAGTATTCGCGCCTCTGCTTTTGGCTTTATCTAATACCACGACTTCTTTAGTAATTTGACGCTTAATCAGCTTTTCAATTTCAACTAAATATTTATTTTCTTCAGGGCTCACAAAAGAAATCGCAACGCCCAACGCACCTGCGCGACCTGTTCGACCTATACGATGCACATAATCTTCTGGCGCGCTTGGTATTTCATAGTTAATCACCATGGGCAATTCGCTAATATCTAAACCGCGGGCTGCTACATCAGTCGCAATTAGTGCGGTGACAGTACCTGCTTTAAAAGCATCTAATGCTTTTATACGTTCTATTTGTGTTTTATCACCATGAATTGCATCCGCATTGATGCCGTTTTTGGCAAGACTACGACTTAAGCGACCAGCAGTAATTTTTGTTTTAGTAAACACAATCACTTGTTGATTCCTGGCTTGTCCTCTGGCAGTTTCTTTAAGTAGCTGTACTAGCAATGCTTCTTTATCTGATTGTGCAACTTCATATACTTTTTGCGTAACGTTGTCGTTAGTCGCGTTACTTCGTGCGACTTCAATCAGTGTTGGTTTATTTAAAAAGTCATCTGATAACTTTTTAATTTCATTTGAAAAGGTAGCCGAAAACATAAAGTTTTGGCGTTGTTTTGGCAATAGCGCCAAAATACGTTTTAAGTCAGGCATAAAGCCCATATCTAACATTCTGTCAGCCTCATCAAGCACTAACATTTGTACTTGATTAAGTTGCAGTGTTTTTTGTTCAATATGGTCTAGCAATCGACCTGGTGTTGCCACCAATATTTCAATACCAGTTTTTAAATGTGGGGTTTGCGTTTTAATATCTACGCCACCGAACACTACCAAAGAACGTAAAGACGTATGTTTAGCATATGTCTTCACACTTTCTTCAACTTGAATCGCTAATTCGCGTGTCGGCGTTAAAATTAACGCCCGCACAGGATGTTTAGCTGGTGATGCACTCGCACTTGCAAGCGGTAACAATTTTTGTAGCAAGGGCAACGCAAAGGCCGCAGTTTTACCTGTGCCTGTTTGCGCGCCTGCCATTAAATCGCCACCTGCTAAAGCTACAGGAATTGCTTGCGCTTGAATTGGCGTTGGCGTGGTGTAACCTGACTCCGTGAGTGCCTTGAGTAATTGCGGCGCAAGGCCTAATGTTTCAAAGGTGACTATTGGTGCCGCATTACTTTCGCCGTTCACGTTTACTGTATTCAATTCACTATTCTCTATTGCATTAGCAGGGTTGCTTGCCATCATATTAATTATTATACAAAGCTACGTGGACGACGTGGTGCACCGCTACCAGCATTTGCATTACCAAAACTACGTGAATCGCTATGGCTACGCGCTGGGCGACTACCTTCAGACTTAAAGCCGCCTTCGCGATGCGCTGGTGCAGCACGGTCACTAGTATTGCGATCGCCGCGTGGTGCATCTGCGCGGCCTTCATATCGTGCGCCTAATACGCGGTTATCACCACGGTTTGCATCTGGGCGAGCACCTTCAGAGCGAGCACCTTCAGGACGTGAACTACGGTTATCACTGCGACTATCGCCACGGCTATCACTACGTTGGCCGTCACGAGGGTATGGTTTTTTACCGAATGCTACGCTATCGCCAAAGCTACGATTTGGCGCGCCTGGAGCACTTGAGCTGCGGTCATTACGGTCACCGAAGCTACGCGCATTGCCATTTGTTTCGCGCGGAGCGGATTCACGATTGCCACGAGAGTCGCCACGAGATTCATTACGGCTGTCACTACGATTATCGCCGCGGGCGTCATTACGACCAAAGCTGCTAGCACCACGGTCATCACGTGGTTTAAAACCACCGCGACCGCCTGGTTCGTGGCCATCGCGACGGTCTCCACTGCGATCGCCACGACCACCAGGAGAATCCATGCGCATCGCACGTTTTGGCTCAAAGCCCTCAACTACAGCAGGCTCCATTTTGTTGCCAGTAAATTGTTCAATTTTACGTAAAATGTGACGGTCCATATTTGATGCAAATGAAATTGCAATACCAGTGTTACCTGCGCGACCAGTACGACCAATACGGTGAACATAATCTTCGGCAAATTTTGGTAAGTCATAGTTAATAACGTGTGTAATGCCTTGCACGTCAATACCACGGGCAGCAACATCAGTTGCTACTAATACTTTTACATCACCATGACGTAATTTAGTGAGTGTACGGTTGCGCGCGCCTTGCGTCATATCGCCATGTAAAGCGGCAGTTTTATGACCAGCAGCGTATAAATCTTCAGCTAACACGTCAGCATGACGTTTAGTAGATGTGAAAATAATCACTTGATTAACTTCAGGAGCAATCAACAAATGCTCAAGCAATTTATTTTTATGCGTCATGTCATCAACATAATGCAAGCGTTGCTCAATATTCGCATGTTTTTCGCGCTGTGTTGCGATTTGAATTGTTTTTGGATTTTTAAGAATTTGTTTTGCAATACGAGCGATGTCACCATCTAACGTTGCAGAGAATAACAATGTTTGGCGGTCAGCAGATAATTGCTCACAAATACGCTCAACATCTGGCAAAAAGCCCATGTCTAACATGCGGTCAGCTTCATCTAAAATAAGCATTTGCATACGTGATAGATCAATACGACCACGCTCCATGTGGTCAAGTAAACGACCTGGCGTTGCCACTAAAATATCTAGTGGTTGTGATAATAGTTTGTTTTGTAGCGGGTAAGGCATGCCACCTACAATACTAACGGTACGTGCGCGTAGAAATTTACCATACTTGCGAGCAGCTTCGTTTACTTGCGCTGCAAGCTCACGTGTTGGGGTTAATACTAAAATGCGTGGGCCACGGCTATTTACAGCGTGTGGTTTAGCAAGTAGATTTAACGCTGGCAACATAAACGCGGCAGTTTTACCTGTGCCTGTTTGTGCAGAAGCCATTAAATCGTGACCTTCAGTCACAACTGGAATTGCTTGGGCTTGGATAGCGGTAGGTGTAGTGTAGCCAGACTCTTCAATAGCACGAAGGATGGCAGGATCAAGATTTAATGATTCAAAAGACAAAGTAATACCTTTCTTAAGGCCTATCCATAGGATTAAGCCAAAGTGAAAAAAGGCGCCAAGCAAATTACAAATACATACTAACTAGCCAAGTTTGAATAATGGACTAATTAAAATATAAACGCATAAATATGAGGTTGAATCATTAAATCTTAATTAAAATGATTTGTTAAATGCAAAACTATATTGTTTTACGATTTGAGTAAAAAACTTAACGCTTTTTTACAGACACATTTTAAAAATTTAATATAAACGCAAATATTAACTTTACTAGCGCACGGGCACAGCCGCTAACCAGTAAAAATCAATATCTACTTTTAGTAGAATTTAGATTTGATAGCCGCTTCAAAACTTCACGAGCAACAATTGGGTCAGGGCAATGATTCTAAGTAATTAAGCTTTCAAATTTCAGCTATAAATTACCAATGAAGCACGCAGTATAGCGATTTAATTAAAATTGTCAAATGAAAGTCATGTTTAATGTGTTAAAATCGCGGCCTTTCAATGAACTGGCTGCAATACATGTCTCGCAACTTAAGAAATATCGCAATTATCGCCCACGTTGACCATGGTAAAACAACCATGGTGGACAAACTTTTACAACAATCAGGCACTTTTGCTGCCTATCAAGCCATTACAGAACGTGTTATGGACTCGAACGATCTTGAAAAAGAGCGTGGTATTACTATTTTAGCTAAAAACACTTCTGTTATTTATGAAGGGACTAAAATTAATATCGTGGACACGCCTGGCCATGCCGACTTTGGTGGTGAAGTAGAGCGCGTATTGGGTATGGTTGACGGTGTTGTATTGCTTGTAGATGCGGTTGAAGGCCCAATGCCACAAACGCGTTTTGTAACTAAAAAAGCATTAGCATTAGGTTTAAAGCCAATCGTAGTCATTAATAAAGTTGACCGTCCTGGTGCGCGAACAGATTGGGTGATTAACCATACGTTTGATTTGTTTGCCAATTTAGG
>JBDNJL010000148.1:0-3561 GCA_041687795.1 Methylotenera sp.
TCTAAAAATTTATGATATCGGGCTTGCACTTCAGGATTTGAAGACACTGTTTTTTCAACCATGTCTTTTAAACTGACCAGTGGCTCAACACTTAGCGCGAAAGAATTACATGACAGGCTAATACTGGCAAGTATTGCATATTTGAGTAATTTTTTTACAGGCTTAGTTATCAAAATGTGTTCCTAGTTTTTAAATCTTTAAAATCAATATTTAGTAATGTTATATTTGACTTTTAAAAATTTTAATTAGATTTACTTAATTTATTAGACTGCAATCTTTGTGCCCACTGCGGAAAGCCATTATTTATTGATACGTAATAAGACTAAAACTAGATGCGCAATTTGTGCATGGCTTGAAAAATATTTGCAAATCATAATTGTAACTTTGCATTAATGCAATAACTATATGATTTACATTGTTATTTAACTCTTGTAATTAACATTTATTTACATTTGCATAAGGCTTATTTAGATTAGCAAGTTTACAAACACAAGTTAAATGTCGATTAAGTATCAGATAAACTTGGCCAACTGAGAAACATCTATGATGAAAAAATGTCAACTGTGCCATTTTAATTTAAATTATCATGCGTCACTAACGGTGATTTATCATCATCAATTATTGTCTATATTTTTGCTTTAGAGGCTAAATTTAAGGTAACTTTGGTTAAACAAAGTGAATAAATAGATTACATAAAAAAGCCGAACCTTATTTCTATTCGGCTTTTTTACTCAAACAATTATTCTCTTATTCTATTGGTCACCAGCTCGATACTTAACCACTTTTTACAGACACATTTTTTTCGCGGCTTATGTGTGCGCTTTTAATCAGTAATCAACTTTTGCTTACTTAACAGATCTTGAATAATCGCGTTGTCATTCGCAAAGCCTGTGACTAAATCCACATTTTGCATGGTAATAGTTTGCACTTCATTGCCGGGATTATATCCACTACCGAAGCCCCCATTACTACTAATATGCAAGACAGTATCACTACCGACTTTTTCAAAATGTAAGAAGTTATTCAAATTATAACTACCACCTTGTGATACCTCACCTTGCAATAAATCACGTAAATCTAACTTGTCACTATTAGCCAGTGTATTGAAATCAGTAATTACATCAACTGCAGGCGTGCCTGGTGCGCCAGCATCAGCAAGCGACCACTTAAAGGTGTCAGCACCCAAATCACCAGTAAGCGTATCGTTACCCGCACCACCTATCAGCAAGTCGTTTCCAGTGCCGCCATCTAAAGTATCATTCCCTGCTCCGCCTTCTAATCGATCAGCACCAATGCCTCCAAATAGCTGGTCATTATCCGCGCCACCAAGCAATACATCGTTCCCTGCGCCAGCACGTAATGTGTCATTAGAAGTGCCGCCAATCAGAATTTCATCGGCATCAGTACCGTTAATCGTATTGCCAGTGACACGGAATATATCAGCAGTCGCGCCAGAAATAGCACCTCCGTCATCAATCGTGTAATCAAACTGACCCGCTTCTGTGGTGGCACTATTTAATTGATCAAGCGTAACCACTAAATTGTAATTTAATGTTCCTGTACTGGTATTGTCAGATTCCAAGCGTATGAAGAACTCACCAGTCACGGGCGCTGTAAAGAAGCCAAAAGGTGCAGCTCCAGTGCCTCCATCTGAAGTGCCATTGGCAATTTGAACGAATTGTAAAACACCTAAGGCATCTAAATACTCCACAAAGCCGTTCATGGCGCGAGATTGGTTATCAATGTCCACAAACATACGTTCACCCACATTCAAGACCACTTTCACATAATCAATATCACGTACATTGCCTGCACGATTATCAATGCGTCCTGTGAATACCTGCGTCACACCTGTCTGATTCACTGCCCATACTTGACCACCAGGTAATGCTGTACCAAAACCATCGCGGTCGAGTAAAAATGCATTTGTGCGATTGTCATTAATAGGTGTGGGGGGGCCTTGCGTATTATCTAAAAGCTTTTCAGTGGTCACCCTTATTGGTTGTGCTGCAAGCGCGGCAGCATTGGGTGTAAACACCACGTTGCTCGTACCGCTTACGGTTCCATTGACTGCGTTTTGCACACTCGTTAAATTAGCATTACTGAATGAATCATTATGTATCAAAGCATCTGCTGAAATATTAATTGCAGTGCCAGCAGTAACATTGGTTAAAATAATGTCACGATTCGCATCTATTGTGGCCAAGTAATCGAGGTTAATGCGTAAATTGATAGCTTTGGTATCTCCATCTCCATCAATTGCAGTTACCGCAAATACCTCTTGTTCACCTTGTATAGTTCTATTGAGTACGAGCTCATAGTTATAAGTGCCTGCTGCAAAATTAACATCTAAAACGCCACCTATGATTGTGTTTATCGAGAATAGACTTTGGCCGCCTGGTGTATAAGTGTAAGTCACACCATCAACAACCACACTTAGCAAACGACCTCCATCAGCGCCCAACAAGAAACCACTTGTGCCATTGCCAGAAAGCACTGTGATATTTCCTGCCGCAACACCTTCGTCAACTGTTTGCAGTAAGGTTGCTGCTAAATCAACCGGGTTATCTACTCTAATCGCATAATCTTCAATACCATTACCATCCGCATCTACATTTGGGAAAGCAATGGGTAATAACTGAGTTAAGTTTGCAGTACCAATGCCAATACCAAAAGCAATATCACCGTTGGCTGCAACAAAATTTTGCCACAACGTCTGCTGTGCAGCATTAACGGCAAAACCTGCTGTCGGCAACCCATCAGTAATGAAATAGAACAGTGTTTTGTCTGCTGGCGGCTGTGTAAATCCATTCATTGTCTCTGTTAGCGCGGTTGAGTATTCAGTACCACCTGCAGATTGCATAGAATTAATATAGTTAACTGCGCCATAGCGTTCATCAATAAACCAATTGGTTTCATTCACAGCCGCACCACCGCCTGCTGTACTTGAGAAGTCAATAATCTTAACGTTCACGTTACCTAAATCATCATAACGAGAAATAAGTCTCGCAATCGCATCTTTAGCAATCGACATGCGCACAGTGCTAGGGTCAAAACCAGCTTGGTAGGAGTACAAACCAGCTCCATCCTGAGCCATACTGCCAGAACGGTCTAAAATAATCACAATATTGTGCGTAAACGGGCTCGGTGTTGCTTGTAATGTTTGTATCACATCTCCGCCAATAGGGGCATCATCAACAATGTTCACCACCAAACTAGCGCTAGTAGTTTGCCCATTAAAGCTATCAGTCAACACATAATTAAAGCTTGGCGTATCGTTTACACCTTCAGTTGTGGCACTGCTTAACGTATAAGTATAAGCACCCGTCGTTGCATTGACACTTAAAGTGCCAATTGCATTTGAAATAGTAATGGTACCGCTTGCAGGCACTACACCATTAATACTGGTGATTGAAGTCGTAGGTGTTATACCAGCATCGTTTGCTAGTAAGTTACCAGTAGCTGTAATAGACGCCACTCCTACTTGCGTTCCGCTACTTAAGCCCGCCTCGAACACACTCACACTATCACCAGCTGCTGAAATAACACTACTACTAGAGA
>JBDNJL010000149.1:0-13200 GCA_041687795.1 Methylotenera sp.
AAGTGCAGATTTTAAGTGGCTACAGCTTTGCTAACGTTACTGTTGACTTTCAATAAACCCTATTTTAATGGCTTTTAAAGCAGCTTGCCTGCGGTTTTGCACATCTAGCTTTCGTAGTATATTTTGTACATGATTTTTAACTGTAAGCGGGCTTATAGCTAAAATAGTGGCAATTTCCCAATTAGTTTTGCCTAAATAAATCCATTGCAAAACTTCTTTTTCACGTTTACTGATATTGTCTATGCGTAGCGCTTTGCTTTGTATTGTATTGTCATTAGACTTTGCAACATTGAGCATTCTGGCAAGCGCGCAATGTAGGTGAGGCAGCATCAGATCTAAAATATAAGCATGATTGGGACTAATTTCGTTACCCATTCGTGAAAAACTAAAAAAAGTAGATAGTTGACCCTCCCGATCTGCAATGCCATGCGCTACTATATTAATCAATTCTGCCTGTTTTAGCTTTGCTTGTTCGTCAGTAAAAGGCACACAGTAATCACCATAAAAGCCAGGTAACAAGTCTTTTGCAATAAGCACTGGTAATGCCGAAGTTTGCCATACATTCATAATTTGGCTAATAATGCCCGAGCCTTTTTTTATTGAATTTTCAAAATGTTCAGTACTAAAATAACGCGTACTGGCGTAATTATCAAAAAAATAACTTTTGCTACCAACTACTCGGATGGCGCAGACCATAATCTCGTGCGGTATTAATGATTGAAAACTACCTTGTAGCCATGAAAAAAAATGCGTCCGGTGCGTGATTGACAAGGACGATGAAATCACCTCCATGAAAATTTCACGCTGCTCCGAACTCAGAATATCGGCATAATTGCGACTGGCTTTAATGATTTTGCTCTTTATGGTCAACTATATATTTTGCAATTATCACTAGCCTTCATGACACTAGGATTAAAGAAAAATGTCAGTTTTTTTACAAAAATAAAACACTGTCATAATTGGCGAGGCTTTACTTCGGAATGTATAGATGTATTGTGGCAGCTTAAGCGCTATGTTTTGCATGTACTTCATTTTGTCATATTCACTATGCACAATAAAGTTATGACAAATAAACAAAAAAGTTTAAAAATCTTTAGCTTTGTGAACCTGCTTGCGTTTCCACTTTTTACATTACCAAATTTAGCTCTAGCAGATGTGTATGTGGATTTAAGTAGTGCGGCAGAAATACGCATTAGCAACCATCCTGGTGATGATAGTTACGCTTTGAAGTTTGATGAGCAAAATAGTGTTAATGCCATGCCCATCGATACTGAAAATATTAGTATTACTATATTGCCTTTCCAAGCAGAAGTAGCAAGGGCTGCTATGGAAACTGGGCTTGAACCTGCTTTGATTCACGCTGTCATTGCGGCAGAATCTGGACATAAGCAACATGCAGTTTCAAAAAAGGGAGCCACTGGTTTAATGCAGTTAATGCCTGCAACTGCCAAGCGTTTTCAAGTTAAAAATAGGTATGATGCAATGCAAAATATTTTGGCAGGTGCTAAATATTTGCGTGAATTAAATGATTTGTATCGCGGTGATTTACGATTAACTTTGGCCGCTTATAATGCTGGGCCCGGCGCGGTGACTAAAAATCAAGGGCGTGTTCCGCCGTATGCCGAAACCATGCGCTATGTGCCCAAAGTGCTAAAGATTTATCGCACTCTTGCAAAGTCAGCTAATTAATGCCATTACCAGCATTTCCACTGCTGCCGAACCGCCAATCAGAATAGGTTTGAGCGTTTTCGAAACTTTCATACTCGACAGCGAAGCCAGATTTCTTAATCGGTTTTTTTTTCGATAAACTATAAACGCCCACTATTCGATTTTGCTGTTTTTCCAAACCCCATTCGGCCTTGTTACTGATTGGATCTAAATAAAGCTTACGTAAGTGGCGCTTGATGATTGGTATGCGTTTATCGAGCACCAAGTCTTCTAAATTAGCTGGAAACTGCCTAATGCCTCCAGGTGTGCTCGTTGCATAACTTGCAAGGGCGCGACTATATTCTCCACCGATAAAAAGTAACTCTTGCTCACGCATACGCTGAGCCTGAGTTTGCCACAATACGCCAACTGCCGCCAAGCCAATACCCGCAATGGCTATCACAATAAGCAAGCCTATGTAAGTAAAGCCTTGCGGATAACTATGTGAGTTCATCAACACCTTAGTAGCATGTACATTACCAATTTGCAAAATACGTGCCGTCTTTGGCCAAGGTTTCAGCCCCGCTGTGGATGTCATAAATACCCTCCAGCGGCAACTCTGGTGAAACCAATATCCAAGTGTTATTTTTTTCTGTAATCGGGTCTATTGGTACAGCGCGAATATATTTTTGCTCAAC
Organism: Methylotenera sp.; assembly: GCA_041687795.1. GTDB lineage: Bacteria > Pseudomonadota > Gammaproteobacteria > Burkholderiales > Methylophilaceae > Methylotenera. Next base: position 2,346 of record JBDNJL010000149.1, read on the forward strand.
CAAATCTGTCAAGTTTTGCGGATATTGTCCCGTATCTGCGTAAAACTTATCAATACTTTCTCGCAGCCGATTTAAATCCTCCCTAAGGGTAGCCTCTTTCGCTAGATGTACACTTTTAAAATATCTTGGCACTGCTAATGTGAGTAGTAAAGCTAAAATTGCCAGCACGACTAGAAGTTCTACTAGGGTAAAGCCGCGTGTGATTATCTGCTTATACTTATTACCACTGCGCATAAGCAATCCCATTAATGCCAACTTCTGTGCTGGTTGAATAAACATCGTAAACATCTTCACCTTCTAGCGGTTTATCAGGTGCACTCAAGTAACTTCTCAAACCCCACTCTTGGTTTTTATCTTCAGCTTTTTCTACATTTCTAGTTCGCATGGGATCAATTGGGATTCTACGTAAAAATTTTATTTTTTTCTTGTTGACGTCTTTTTCATCTTCTATACCTGTTACCAATAGAAGTAAGTTTGGTGGGTAGCCGGATTGCTCAATACTTTTTTTAACGCGTCCTTCCTCTGTGGCTTTTTTATAAGCATCAATTGCTTCGCGTATTTGCCTTAAGTTTGCGCGTAGCTCGGTTTCTTTAGCGCGTTTCACGTTAAGTTGAATTACCGGCATGGCAACGCTTGCTAGAATGGCCACAATCACAACAGTCACTATTAGCTCAATGAGGGTAAAACCTGTTAATTTTTTTTGCGTATAGCACATATTGGCGTACTTAATTCTAGGGTTTAACAGCCTGTAGAGCGTCAATAGGCACCGTTTCCATTGATTTCATTGGATCTCGTGAACTGCTGGCAGGCGGAGCTTGTGGTGACGTTGGCTCTATGAAAGGTGATCCGTCTGGATTGGCTGTTGGAACAACAGCTTCAGGTAATTGGTTTTCATTGTCGTCTGGCACAATATTGGTATTTTGTTGCTCTAACATCCGTGCTTTCAATATATCTCTCGGGTCACTGGCGCTTGCAGAAGTTGGTACTATTGTCTGCGGCCTGTCAGTCACTAAGTTTTCGGTACCAGACCAATACTCGATAATATTGGCCTCTGGCCTAGTAATGTTAGATAAAATGCGTGGTGTGATTGCCAATACAATTTCTGTTTTAATTTTCGAGTCTCGCTGATTTGAAAATAATCTGCCTATTAACGGAATATCACCGATGCCGGGTATACGGCTTGAGTTATTACGCTCTTCATCCGAAATAAGACCGGCTAGAATTTGTGTTTCGTTATTTTTTAGACGTAACAGTGTGCTAGCATTTCTAGTGCCAATGGTAAAAGCAACGGTGCCATTTGGCGAAACTGTCCTTTCACCTAGCGAGCTTACTTCAAGCGCTACTTTGATATTGACATGATCGTCAATAGTGATGCGTGGTTCTACATCAAGCTTTAAACCAACGTCAATATATTGCACGCTTTCGGCAATGCCTGCGTTTACAGCTGCAGTACTGGTAATAATAGGTACTTTGTCGCCCACTAATATTTTAGCTTTTTCATTATTGCGAACCCTAATACGTGGGTTTGACAACACATTGACATCGCCGACTATTTTTTTTATGTTGATAGCGCTGTTAGGCGAAATGCCAATGAGACTAGATTTGGTGTTTTTGAGCGCTTCTAGCGTTAGCAATGCTGGCGCACCAGCTAAGCCAATTCGTGCTGGAATGACTTCAAAGCGGTTTGGGTATTCAATTCCTAGCTCTTGGAGTCTTGAGCGGCTTACCTCAAGAATCTCAACTTCGAGCATGACTTCTGGGTCTTCTAAATCGTTAGCTGCAATTAATTTTTCTGCAACACGTATAACTTCTGGCGTGTCTCTAATGACCACCATATTTAAGCGCTCATCTACAAATACATCCTTAGCCTTAAGCATTGTTTTAAGTAACGCTGCAACCTGTTTTGCCGTGGTGTTAGAAAGGTAGAAACTTCTAATCATTAAATCTCGATAATCTTTAAGCTTTTGCGGTGTGCTTGCAAAAATGAGTACTGTATTATCCGAAAGTAATTTTTTTTGCAACCCATTGGTAGCAAGCACAGTCTCGATGGCATCCTCAATACGTGCTTTTTTAATAAAAATAGTCGCTTTGGAATCAGATTTAATGTCTTTATCCAAAATAAAATTAATACCCGTTGCGCGTGACAGCGCCTCGAACACCACTTTAATATTCGCATCACGCAATTCTAACGAAATGGGTTTATCAAAAAGTAGTTTTAGGCGCGGTGGTTCGTTAATTTCTGGGCTAACCTCGGCCAGAATCTTCTGCTGCAGCGCTAGTGCAGTTGCTTGATTCGGGTTTTGCAGTAATATTTCATGCAACATGGCCTTAGCTTCTGCTACTTTATTTTTTGCTAATAAGCTGATTGCAGCCTCAACGTTTTTATATTGTACCAAGTCTTTTTCTAAGTCTGTTTTACCTGCAATGGCACGCGGATTGTCTGGGAGCATGACTAGTATACTTTCGTAAAGGCGCTGCGCCTCCAAAAAATTTCCAGAAGCTTTGGCAGCCTCTGCTTCTCTCATCTGGCTTGTTACTGCTAATTCCGACGACATTAATAAATCTATACGCGCCACAATCGATTCGGGCGACTTATTGATGGCTTTTTTAGCTAAGGCAACTTGCACCTCTGGTGGCGTATTTTTGGTCGATTTCTCCCATGGGGCAAACGCACAGCCAGCCAAAACCACTGTCAATAATAAGCCAAGCAAGCGCAAACGTTTTAGGGTTAATTGAAATAAAAATTGAGATTGCTTAAAAGTCATCTAGTCATTTCGCAAAGAATTATTGACGGTTATTTCTGTGGCTGCTGATGCTGCCTGATTAGGCATTGGCCTTGCATTTTTTGATAAGACTTGCGGCAAATTTAATGGTAGATAAGTTAGCATAAGTGCAGTGGCATTCTCTGCATCAAGCCGCCATTGTGCATTTATCTTTTCGCCTTCCACTGTTGTAAATAACTGATTGTTTGCCATCATTAGCATTAGCGAACCCTTAGGTGTATCTTCTATTTTGCCGATATAACTAAACGGTGCTGGCGGCGCAACTGGCTGGGGGGTGGGGTCAAGCGACTCTTTTTGCTTGGGCATATTAATTTCCCATGAATGTGTTTGAAACAAATCGATAGCCTTTGCATTTGGTAACAATTGCGGACGGCCTTGCCATAGTAATACTGGTTCAATTTTTTGAAGCTGATTGCCTTTAGAAATACTGAGCTTGTTGCCGCGATTAGATTGTGCGGGTAGCATCAAGTCGTCTCCAACTGGTGCATCTTTAAACGCTGTCCAAAAGGTGAGCGCAAGCACAATGATTAGCAAAGCATATAAATACTTTGAAGTTCGTACTATTTCCACCGCTCGCCCTTAAGCAAAAGTAAAAATACCAATCTCGCATCCACATTAGCTACTGAGCTGTTTTCGCGTTTAAATTGCACATCTGCCAGCGTTAATGCAGGAATCTGCTGTAAAACTTCAGTTATAAATGCGCGGATTTTGAGATACGGCCCTGAGACAGGCAGTTGAATTTCATAGCACACCAAATCGCCACACTGTTTTTTTTGTTGCTTAGTGGTGAGTTTATAATCACCACGGTTAAGTACGAGCTTTTGTTTCAATGCGGTTTTTTGAATTTTGTTGAGCAAATCAGATAACTCTGCGTCTTGCGGAAACAAAATATAAAACGCTTTTATTTGCGCTTGCGATATAACATTATCAGCTTGGTCAAATTGTGTAGATGGAAGGTTGATTTTTTCAAACTTCTGATTCTGGATATACTCTAGGTTTAACTGGTTTATTTGTAGTTGCTTAACCTTCGGTAAGTAATCTAGTACGTAAACCAAACTGGTGAATACTAGCAAAAACGACCCTAATAACCCAATGACTCCTATTGTTTTACAGAGTTTTCTTGCATACCAAACACCGCTTGCAACTTTGTAATGAATACCATCATTCATAGCGCCGCATGCTCCCATGTTGCATGCACCGTGAATCGCACTGGCTTTTCTTTTTGAGTATCGCTCACCACATGCTTTAGCAAATAGACTTGCTTAAGTGCCTGTTGAGACTCTAATTGATCAATATAAACCAATACCGCGGCTAAATTTCTGCCTTCGCCAATCAAGTTTAATTGCTTTTTTTTGCTATCTGGCTGTACTTGTATCAAAGCAATATCTTTGTTGTTTGCTTGCTCAAGCGAATCAAACAAAGCTTCCCAAGGGGTTACTAATAAATCGGATATCACTTTAATATGATTCACTTGTTCTGCGCTAACGGGCGGACTAGCTTCTGCGATTGGCGCTTTTGATTGCTTCAACTCCGGAGATGCTTGCGTAAGCATTGCATTTGTTTGCTTATATTTGATTGCACTTGGCTTCGCAATTGCCAAACCATAACTATTGAGCCAATACCCAACAGCAATATAAAGCTACTGAGTGCTGTAAAGCGCAAAGGTAAACTAGTACTATTAATAAAATCGATCTCTATTTTACCAAATTTAGTGTTGCTAAATAATGATTTAATAATCATAGCATTACCTCTAGCATCAGGTGATACGTATTGTCTTTGATTCCAGCAACTCTCAAGTCTAAGCGTTGCAGTATCCAATTTTCCATCACTGGTAGCGCTTGCTTTTTAAATGTAGGTGCGTAAAGTTTTAAGTGGTTGGTAATTGCTATAGGCCCATTTTGTAAATCTGTAGATTGCTCAACGAATAAACTTTGGCGATGCATTTCGCGCGTTAGCGCTAACTTCCAGTCACCTTGATAACTTACCGTTTTAACACCTTGCAAATTGCCATGCACGAAAGTGCCAATAACAATAGCCTCTTCCTCTACGACAGCCAAATAAGAGTCGGCTGAGTTTAATTGTGTTCTTAATCGGTTTAAACTGGCTACGAAATGAGGTTGAACACTGGTTAATTTAAGACCATGCTTAACTGAGATTTGCAATAATGTATCTATCAGCTTTTGGTCAGTCGCCGCCGCGAGTGTGCTTTGATTTGGCGCTGTATCGTCACATTGGATAATCCAATCCTCTACTAAACTTCCGTAGATTTCCCGGTAAGCCGCTCGCACATATTGGTTTTTTTCTAATTTATTCATGACTATTTTTTGCGCTGGAAGCAACAAATAGCGAACCAGAGAGCTTGATAAGACAATACGCAACTCTGAATTTTTTTGTAGCGACATTTCTGCTAACTTATCATTTAGGCCATCACAAAAATTTTGCCAAGGTTGTGTGTGGGTATTGTCATTGAGTAATAGATGTGATTGCTGATGTAACGTTGTCTTAATACCCACGGTTCTGCCAGCGATAGCAAATGAACGCAAAGAGGCTGTTACCAAGCACTGATTACGCGACAAAAGTGACACGGTTAATCTCCTGCAAGGTAGTAACTCCATTGGCAACTGCTTCAACGGCGGCTTCGCGCAAGGTGCGCATACCGCTTGCTTTAGCGGCTTCTTTTAATTTACGAATCGGCTCACGAGCAACAATCATTTCACGTAACTCATCGCTAAGCACCAACAACTCTGCTATGGCCTTACGACCTTTGTAGCCTGTTCCGCGGCAATGCCCGCAACCCTTACTTAGTTTAAATTGCATACCTGTTGCCATAGCTTGCGTGAGCCCTGATTCGCTTAATAAAGCTGAATCCGGCACGTAATCTTCTGCACAAAACTGGCAATTTGTACGTACCAAGCGCTGCGCCATAATGCCATTTATGGCAGCGACAAAATTATAGGGATCCACTCCCATATGCATAAAACGGCCTATAACGTCTAGTACGCTATTGGCATGTACTGTGGTAAACACAAGGTGACCAGTAAGTGCAGCTTGTACTGCTATTTGTGCAGTTTCAGCATCACGAATCTCACCCACCATAATTTTATCTGGGTCGTGACGTAAAATTGATCGCAAACCACGCGCGAAAGTTAGGCCTTTTTTCTCATTTACAGGAATCTGCAACACGCCTGGGAGCTGGTATTCAACTGGATCTTCAATAGTGATAACTTTGTCATGACCTGTATTCACCTCTGAAATAGCCGCATATAGCGAGGTGGTTTTACCGCTGCCTGTTGGACCCGTTACAAGGACCATGCCATAAGGCTCACTTACCAATCGCTTAAATTGCGCAATAATTTTTTCGTCAAAACCCAATACTTGCATGCTTAAGCCACGCGCTTCATCAGAAAGTGCCTTACGATCGAGGACACGAAGCACTGCGTCCTCACCAAAAATACTCGGCATAATTGATACACGGAAATCAACTTCGCGACCTTGTACTTGAACTTTAAAACGTCCATCTTGTGGAATCCGTCTTTCTGCAATATCCAATTGCGACATGACTTTAACCCTAGAAATTGCTTGATCTGCGCTTTCTAAGTTTTGCATGTGCCCAACCTTCGCCATGACCCCATCAATGCGATATTGAATAGTAAGCCCTGTTGCATAAGTTTCTAGATGAATGTCACTTGCGCCTAATTTTAAAGCGTCATACAAAGTAGAGTTAATGAGCTTTACAATTGGATTGCTGTCTTCATTAATAGACTTGAGTGAAAGTCTTTCGATTGTTTCATCGTCATCTAATACGAGCCCTTTTGATTCTGCAGAAAAACCATCCATTGCGCGCATGCTCTCTTCGTGCTTAGCCAAATAAGCTCCGATGTCGTTACGATGCGCTAAGCACCACTGTATATCAGTATGTGTTTTGGCGTTTAAATGAGCTGACGCCCAATTTTGCAAATGTGAATTGAATACATCAGAAAATATTACTATTAATTTATCTCCAACTATGTCGTTTTGCAGGGTCAGTTCAGGTTCAGCGTAGAATGCAATACATTCTTTAGCTTGAGCCAGCGTAAACGAAATTTTGTCAAAAGCGGGCGTAAGTTTATGCATACTTTTCATGCTAATACCCACATAGCCCATGGTCGTCGACAGTGCGTCGATAAAAACTTCAGGCGACGCACCATACAAACTTTCTAGCGTCTCAATTGGTCTGAGTTTTTCTGATAGTGCTAACTGTTTAGCATGCTGAAATTGTTGCAGACTAATGTGCTGAACCGTTTGCTGCTCACTAACCTGGGTGAAAAGCGCGTTCATTGAATGTTACCTGCCAGCTCAAATATTGGCATATACAACAGCAACACTACAACACCAATTACCAACCCGATAAAAAGCATTAATAATGGCTCAAATAGCCGCGTAAACCAATCTATCCAACGTGATAACTCTTCGTCATAAAAACTAGCAATACGCTCCATCATTTCACCTATAGTGCCCCCTCGCTCACCTACACGAAGCATGCGCAGTGCGACGGGTGTCGTTAAATCAGCTAACTCCATTGCACTTGAAATCAATTGCCCCTCGCTGATTGCAAGCGATGAGGCCTCTAGTTTGTCTTTAAGCGATGCTGGTAGTAATCCTTCCACAGAATTAAGCGCCGCAAGTATTGGAGTACCACCAGCTAGCAACATACCCAAAGTGCGGTAAAAACGTGCTAATTGAAAAATTTTTAGGCGATCGCCTATTGCTGGAATGCGCAAAAAAAGTTGTGTGACCCATTTTTTTACTTTTAAAGACATCATGCCATAAACAACAGCAGCGATACATGCGGCAATTGCTATTAACATGGCTTTGCCATGCGTTTCAATAAATACACCCCATGACAGCAATACCTGCGATAGGAAAGGTAAATCGCCGCCAGTATCTTCGTAAATGTGACTGAACTTCGGTACGACAAAACCTAACAAAAAAAGAATAACCATACCACCAACGACCATGAGTAAGATTGGATAGATAGATGCACTTATTATTTTCTTTTTTACGAGCCCAAGTTGAAGTTCATAAGCCACATAGCGACTCAGAGATTCAGATAAATCGCCCGTTTTTTCGCTGGCCTTTACAGTTGCGACATATAACATCGGAAACGCCTGTGGTTGTGCGCTAAGAGCTGCAGAAAAGGTTTGGCCCTGATACAAATTTTGCAACACAGCATCTAACACCGACTTTACCTCTACGCGCGAATCTTTTTCAACAAGCGCCTCTATTGCTTCAACCAAGTTTAACCCTGCATGCATTAGCGCTAATAACTCTTGACTAAATAAAGCCAACGGAAAGTGTCTCGTTTTTTTAAGGACGTAAGCGTTAGATTTTGCCTTTGCGCTAATGGGCACGTAGCCTTTAATCTGCGCTAATTCAATGGCTTCGTTTTCGTGAATCGCAGGGATTAACAACATAACAATCTGTCCGCCACGCACTGTTCTGACTTCATAGTCTGGCATAGTCTAAGTTTACCAACTCACTACGTCTTCAGCTTCTTTTGCGCCATCAGGCTGACCATCTTTACCAAGCGTAAACAAATCATAATCACCGTGTTCACCAGGTGATTTATATTGATAAGGATTGTCCCATGGATCATTTGGGACACTTTTCTTAAGATATGGTCCTGACCATTTTTGTTCGTTTGCAGGTAATTTGTTTAGGGCACTCAATCCTTGCTCAGTGGTCGGGTAATGGCCAGTATCAATACGATACTGATCTAGCGCTTTGCCAAGAGCATCTACCTGAGCGCGCGCAGTTTTTGTTTCTGATTTGCCAATTTGTTCAAAGTATTTAGGTCCAACATAGCCAGCTAACAAGCCAATAATTACCATTACCACTAACAGTTCAAGCAAAGTGAAACCGCAAGGCTTTTTTTGTATAAGCTTAAAGCTTTCAGGACTAACAAGAACAAAAATTAGCTTTGGACTATTTTTTTTCACGGCGGTTAAGTAAATATATTAATCAAAGCTAAATAATATATAAGCTTCTTTACATAAATATTTCATATTTATGACATCGATGTCATAAATCAAGATCTACATTTTTTATGCTAAGCCCGTAGTTTTTTAGCTTTGCTAAATGATTTGCAAATCTAATCTTTATTTGATGCTCTTTCAATATTAAATAATAATCTAAGAACCAAGGAGTAAGGAATTTGAATCTCTTCGGGCGCACCAAACAAACAAAAGGCTTACAGATTAAATGCTGTAGGCCTTTTTGTTATTATTTTTTCAGAAAAGTACAAAGATATATATTTTATTTGCTAGGCTAAATAAATCCTTAAGAGCGCTAGATTAATCCAGTGAGTGGAATCCGTTTGCGACCAACTAAATAATAACCCAACATTCTCCATCTAACCATTTCGAGCGGGTGTTTTTAGCAATTTCTTATACACTTAATTTTAAGCGAGCGGTTTTTTAAACAAATGTTAAATTAAGTATAATTGGTGACAAAGCGCGAGATATAGCTAATGCAGAATAAGATAAATCTACTCAATAAAACTAGCAAATACCTTAGGCAATATTTCGGGTAGGTCTTCTGCCATTAAACCAAGGCCAAATAAATTTGCTGCTTCGCCGTGTATCCAAACGCCAGCTGCTGCTGCCAAAAATGCATCCATACCTTGCGCTAGTAAGCCAGTAATAATGCCTGCCAGCACATCGCCCGAGCCTGCTGTAGCTAGCGTTGGCGGCGCGTTATGATTGATAATTAACCTGCCATCTGGCGCGGCTATGATTGTTTGGCTGCCTTTTAAAACAACAATTGCGCCACTTGCAATTGCCGCATTACTAGCATTGGTTACTCTATTATGCTTAGCTTCAAACACGCGTTCAAACTCGCCTTGATGTGGTGTAATGACGCAAGGTCCTTTGATTGAGCGTTTAAGTTTTGCTAAATTACCCGCAAATACATTAATAGCATCTGCATCTAAAACACATGGTTTTGCAGTGGCGAGTATTGAAATTGCATGATGTCGAGTTTCTGCAATTGCGCCAGAGCTATCACTACCCGCGCCAGGGCCCACAAGGAAGGCTGAGATTCGATTATCAATAAGTAACTGGTTAAAGCTTTCAAGACTAAAAACTTTAACCATAATGCTGGTGAGCGATGCGGCGTAAATTGCAAACGCGACTTTTGGCACAACTACCGTAACGAGCCCAGCGCCAGCTCGCGCGGTAGCCTTTGCGGCTAGCCGTGCTGCGCCAGTTAAGGGGTAACCGCCCATGACCACTGCATGCCCACGGGTGAATTTATTGCCAAATTCTTCAAGCTTTGGCAAAGCTGACAGCCAAAGTTCGGGGCTATTTTGTATTACGTTTTGATTTTGCATACTGCTATTTTAAGCCGTTATATTTCTAGTTAGAGATTATTTTTAGGCTTTTATTCAAGATTGACTTATTCAAGATTGACTTTTTTGAGATTAGCGACAATTTTACGTACTTTTTTTGCTTTGTAAAAAGGCACAGTTACAAACATTACCACTTCACCTTTAACAATTCTGGCTTTGTAAGCGCTTAAATCAGAGTTAAAAATATTACCTCCAACAATTGCCATTAAAATAGTCCAGCATACTGCGCCAGACAGGGTGGTGATTGCTAAAATAGTGTACCAGTTGGCATTGGCGTACCACGTTGGAAGAGCCAATGCTGTTGGGCCTCCCGCCAGCCCTAAACCCGCACCAATGTAACTGCCGGTTAATGCTTGCTGAATACTATCGCTTCTATCAAAAACTGCGGCTTGTTATAATTTACCCAAGTCAGTTTTTGGTTTGGCTAAAAAGCCAATACTTTGGTCTGGCAGGGCTGCAAGCAACAGTTGATTACGTGCATTTGCAGCGGCCTTTATGTCTTGAAGCATGAATTTTTGTTTTAGCTTCATTTAATCGCTCCTTATAGTTTGTATGCGGTATATTTTTAAGGCACTTTATATTTAAACTGAAAATCTTTTTTGTGCGAGATTAGTCTTGTTTAATTTCGCTACTTTAGTTAAACATTTTCCCTAATTGGTTTGACGTTTGAGTCTTTTCTTTCATC
>JBDNJL010000003.1:0-27930 GCA_041687795.1 Methylotenera sp.
ATACACAGTAGAAAGTGAAAACTTTGAGAGCATTCATAATCACTCGGCATACGCTTTAATTGAAAACGATAAACGTAATCATTAAATTAGTGTGCTAATTATATAAAAAGTCACAAATATCGTGGCTTTTTTATTTGCTGATATTCGCTCTGAAAACTTAACAGTTTTTTACAGACACAATTTTTTTATTTAATATTTTTTGGTTAAAGTCAGCGCAATATCTTCTCGCTTCATATCTAGCCTGCTTAACGCACTCATCCCTAATAACACGACCGAGGGCGAACCGCCTTCCAACACGCTAACCTCTACTTGGTTAAGGGTCACGCTGCCAATTTTTAATGTAGCGATTGTAGTGCGATAGGCAGTGACAATACCATTTGCCGTACTCACTTGTATGGGTTCACCGCGTTTATAATCAATATTGGCATACTTTGCATCGCCACTATTTAGCGCCACAGTTGTTGCGCCAGTGTCTAGTAGAAACTTAAGCGTCACGCCGTTAATTTGGCAATCTGATACATAATGCCCTTGAGAATTAGCATACAAAACCACACTTTGTACCGCACTGTTAGCGCCCCCACCAACCGTAGCCGCCTGCCCCATGCCAAGTTGTTTAGTTTTACCCTCAATCTGCAAAGTAGCTATTTGGCTATTTGCGGCAATCAACTTAACGCCTTCACTTGTTTGGCCAACACTTAAAGTTTTAGGTTTGCCGCCATTAATGATTAAAACGGCCTTATTGTTAAAAAGTCCAACAATATTGACTTTAGTTTCAGCAAAACAAACATTGGCTAACAGTAAGCTCGCAATGCAAAAAATACTTATGAAAGATTTCTGTAGCTTCATCTAAACATGCCTTGTGCAGAATTCATTTGCGATAATTGCAGACCTAATCCTATCACGGCTATGCCAATTAGCGGAAAAATTGCTGCGAGCGTAAATGTTAGTTGCCCGCCTAAATATTGCAAAGCATAGCCACCAGAAATACCGCCTATAGTGCCGCCTATGCCATACGCCACACTATTGTAAATAGCTTGTCCGCGGGCTTGGTGGCGCCCGTTAAAAAACTGTGCAATGACCTCAATCGAGGCCGCATGAAAACTACCAAAAGTAGCGGCATGTAAGCTTTGCGCTAAAATTAGCAGCCATATATTATCAACCGCAATGCCAATTAAACTAAACCGAATGACGCCTAACACCAAGCTCGTTACCAAAATCGTTTTTAAACTAAAGCGCCGCATAATTTTTGGCATCAACATAAAAATACCGATTTCACAAATCACGCCAACAGACCATAAAAGTCCAATCATCGTTTTGGTGTAACCATGCTCACTCAAATAAATAGAGTAAAAGTTGTACAGCACCCCATGCGCCGTTACCATGAGTGAACAACCAACTAGCAAAGCAATCACATTCGGTTGTTTGAGCACTTGCCAAATTGAAAAGTTGTCCTGTGCGTGTGGCAGAACTTTAGCCTCAGGCAGACTAAAAGTCAGTACAAATAACACCATTTGCACGATTAAAATAAACCACAACAAACTGGTAATACCTGCAAAATCAATTAGAAAACCCAAGACTACTGCCGCGACAATAAAGCCTAAAGATCCCCACATGCGAATGCGGCTGTAATGTCCATTAGTAGTAGCCAAATGCGCTAAAGTGAGCGACTCTGCCAACGGTAAAGTTGAGCTAGTAAATATACTTAAAGCTGCCATGACAAAAAATAACCAAAAGAATCCATGCGCCCAAAACACAGCGGTAAAACCGCACAACCCTAAAAAAGCCGTCAGCCGAATCCAGTGTGCCCGTCTACCAGTATGGTCTGCCAGCCAACCCCAAAAATTAGGTGCAAAAATACGGCTTATTTGAAACAAGGACATCAATATACCAATATCTGCAGGGCTAAATTGCTCAGACTTAAGGTACAAACCCCAATACGGCACAAACGCGCCAACAAAAAAGTAATAGATAAAGTAAAAGCGGGATAAGCGGAAATGCAGATGGTGTGACATGGTTTAATCTAAAGTGTTTACCAGAACGTTGCACTGCATATTGTTAGGTTAATGTGTCCATAAAACTTAACCACTTTTTATAGACACATTTTAAGTGCGTTAAAACTACTTTAAAATTGGAAGCGTTGAAACCACATCCGCATTTTGTCCACGATTGCGTAGCGCATGATCCATTAATACTAGGGCTAGCATCGCCTCTGCAATCGGCGTTGCACGCACTCCGACACAAGGGTCATGGCGACCTGTGGTTTTCATTTCAACTGCATTCCCTTCTTTGTCAATAGAGTGGCGCTCTTGTGGAATGCTGGACGTTGGCTTGAGCGCAATATTCACACAAACATCTTGACCAGTGGAAATACCGCCAAGCATGCCGCCTGCATGATTTGTAACAAATCCTTGTGGCGTCATTTCATCAGAGTGCACGCTACCGCGCTGGGCGATACTGGCAAAACCTGCACCAATCTCGACCCCTTTAACGGCATTAATGCTCATCATAGCATGGGCAATATCCGCGTCCAACCTATCAAACACAGGTTCACCCCAACCTACTGGAACATTTTGCGCAATCACAGTAATTTTTGCACCAACAGAATCACGCTCAGCGCGAACTTGGTCTAAGTAAGCTTCTAGTTGTGGTAACAGAGTATTGTTTGGTGAGAAAAATGGATTGTCGTTGACATAATCCCAACTTTCAAAGGGAATTGAAATCTCGCCAAGCTGGCTCATGTGGCCACGCACAGTGACACCAAAGCGCTCAAACAACCATTTTTTGGCAATACCTCCAGCCGCTACACGCACTGCTGTTTCACGCGCACTAGAACGTCCACCGCCGCGATAGTCCCGGATACCGTATTTTTTGCTGTACGTGTAATCAGCATGGCCTGGGCGGAAAGTATCTTTAATTTTACTGTAATCTTGGCTACGTTGGTCTGTGTTGCGTATCAATAAACCAATCGGCGCGCCTGTGGTTTTACCTTCAAAAATACCCGATAAAATTTCAACTACATCATCTTCTTTACGCTGCGTCACATGTCGCGACGTGCCTGGTTTACGGCGATCTAAATCTATCTGTAAATCTTCTGCACATAAACTTAATCCAGGCGGGCAACCGTCTACTACGCCGCCTATAGCCGCGCCATGAGATTCACCATAGGTTGTCAAGGTGAAGAGTGTTCCTAATGTATTGCCAGACATGATGCTTTTCTCTTTAAAATTTTCATTATTTTAACATACTGTCATGTGGTGAATTCTACTGCAAATCATTTTGCCAGCCCTTTAATCCACTGTCTGTAAACTAACTTTGCTACTTGGTTTAATTATGCACATTCTGCCGCTAAATTTTTCTGAATTTTATCTACTTGCTGCACACCTAAACTTTGTTTAGCCTCTTCGAGCTCAGTTTTACCTAAATCGCACCAGCTTTGCACCACATCAGCGGTCATTTCTATATGACATTGAAACGTCAAACCAATATTTAGCTCTTTCATCATCGGCGACATTTACCTCGCCCAGCCTATTTCTTTAATCGCATTTTGAGTGACCGTTGCGCCAAGCGCCTTGCTAATAAGCTGACCACCCAAGCAGTGACCAAGTAAAGGCGTATCAGTTTGATACGCCTCACGAATCAAACTTAACAGAGGTGCAATCCAAGTCAAGTCATCATTTACGCTCATCGGCCCTCCATCAATACCATGCCACTAAAGCCTAATATTGACGCTGGAAGCGACTCATCTTGGTCAACTTTAACCATTTGCCACGGAATCTCTAGCTCATCTAAAAAGCTAGCTAAATATCCCTGACCTTCAAATTGAGCATGACAAAAAATATAATGATTGGCTTCATGTGTAGATTAAGTAAAAGTTAATATTAGGTTTAAATTTTTTGCCATGACCCTACATCCAATTCATCTAAAGTATAGTTGCCAATGGCGTAACGTATCAATCGCAAGGTTGGGTATCCAATATTCGCCGTCATACGTCTTACTTGGCGATTTTTCCCTTCAGAGATTTTAATTTCTAGCCAACTGGTCGGTATTACTCTACGTTCGCGAATCGGCGGATTACGTGGCCATAAAATATCTGGCTCTTCGATTAGGCGTATTTGTGCCGCTCGAGTTACAAAATCACCTAAATCGATACCGTATCTTAACTTTGCTAACTCTGCTTCTTGTGGTATTCCTTCTACTTGCGCCCAATAAGTTTTCAATTCTTTATGTTTTGGATGACTTAAACGATGTTGTAATGCCCCATCATCGGTTAAAATAAGTAAACCTTCCGAGTCTGTATCTAGCCGACCTGCGGCATACACATTTGGCAATTCAATATAATCTTTAAGTGTTGCGTGTTTCTCATGCGCACTAAACTGTGTAATAACACCATATGGTTTGTTGAATAGAATAAGCATGTCTATTGATGATTTTATTTGATAGCTGTGATTTAATTTAAAAGTAAAGAAAGCGCAAATATGACTAGCAAAATTGTAACGCCAACACAGGGCGAAAAAATCACAGTGAACAAAGATAATTCACTGAAAGTGCCGAATCACCCTATTATTCCATTTATTGAAGGTGATGGCATTGGCGTTGATATTACGCCTCCTATGAAAAATGTGATAGACGCAGCGGTGAATAAAGCCTATGGCGGCAAACGCAAAATTTCATGGATGGAAGTGTATGCTGGCGAAAAGGCAGTAAAAGTATATGGCAAAGGCAAAGACGGTAAAGATACTTGGTTGCCAGCTGAAACCCTGCAAGCGATAAAAGATTATGTGATTTCGATTAAAGGTCCACTCACCACACCCGTGGGTGGCGGTATACGTTCACTTAACGTTACATTGCGCCAAGAGCTTGACTTGTATGTGTGTTTACGCCCAGTGCAATACTTTAAAGGCGTTCCAAGTCCAGTTAAAGCACCAGAAAAAGTCGATATGGTCATCTTTCGTGAAAATACAGAAGATATTTATGCAGGTATTGAATGGGCGGCTGGCAGTGATGAAGTTGAAAAAGTCATTACGTTTTTAAGTGATATGGGTATGCGTAAAAAAATCCGCTTTCCTGAATCTTCAGCAATTGGTATTAAGCCAGTATCAATCGATGGTACTAAGCGTCTGATTCGCAAGGCAATTCAATACGCAATTGACAATAATCGCAAGTCTGTAACCATTACGCACAAAGGCAACATCATGAAGTTCACCGAAGGCGGCTTTAGAGATTGGGGTTATGCGCTGGCGAAAGAAGAATTTGGCGCAGTAGAAATTGATGGCGGGCCATGGTGCAAACTACCAAACGGCATTGTGATTAAAGACTGTATCGTGGATGCGTTTTTACAAGAAATTTTATTGCACCCAACTGAATATGACGTAGTAACTGCAACGAATTTAAATGGCGACTATATGAGCGACGCCTTGGCTGCGCAAGTTGGCGGCATTGGTATTGCGCCAGGTGCAAACTTAAGTGATACGACTGCGATGTTTGAAGCAACGCATGGCACAGCGCCAAAAATTGCTGGCAAAGATACTGCTAATCCAAGTTCGTTGATACTTTCAGCTGAAATGATGTTACGTCATTTAGGCTGGGTTGAAGCTGCCGATTTAATACTAAAAGGTGTAAGTAACGCGATCGGCTCAAAACGTGTTACGCACGATTTTAGTAGTCAAATGGAAGGCGCAACAGAAGTAGGCAGTTTACAATTTGGCGAAGAGATTATTGCAAATATGTAAGTATTTAAAAAATGTGTCTATAAAAAACCGTTAAATATTCACGACTTTTTAATAGCGGCACGTTAGCTTTAACGTGCCGCCTGAATTAACTCGTATTACGATACTAATATTGCATTAAATGTATTACATAGCTTTCAAAAAACTATAGCCTTGAAACCTAAAGTCGTAACACTTAAGCCTTTTGAATGTTATAAGCTTGCTTGCCTTTAAGACCATCAGTCACTTCAAAGCTCACACGCTGACCTTCTTTTAGGCTTTTATAAGCAGCTTCAACAATCGCAGAAAAAGGTGCGAATAAATCATCTCCGCCATCGTCTGGAGTGATAAAGCCGAAGCCTTTAGAATCGTTAAACCATTTTACGGTAACTGTTGCCATAGCATAGATCCTTACATATTACTAAAGAGGGCCGCCTCAAAAAGTTTGTAACTTCACAAAAATTAACTGTTATTCTTGAGTAAGAATTAGTAAAATCTATTATATTTCAAACACCTAAAAAGATTTATAAGTTGCACAAACAAAAAAGTCAAGTTTTTTAAAAAAATTGGTAACACTTACTTTGCGATATGAAAAATTGTAGTTAATATATATCCATCAATCATGCAAATGCATTTTGTATAATAATGCTGACGCCCGTTAATGCTTTACAAAAAAAGGTCTAAAGTGCATTATTACTCTAGCTAAAATAATAGGATAAGCGCTTAAGCTCACTGAGTACAAATTTTATGGCAATTGCAACTCCACTCAATAAATTAAGCGGTTTAGCGCGTACACTTATTCAAGAGAAATTACTTTCTGAAGATGAGGCGAACGCGATTCAGACGCAAGCGAACACGGTCAAATCACCGTTCATCACTCAGCTTGTTCAAAGTAAAAAAGTGAGCCCAATTGTTATTGCGGAAACTTCAGCCAAAGCGTTTGGTTTTCCGTATTTTAATTTGGATGCTTTCCATCCAGATTATTTACCCACTAAAAAAATCGACGCTAAATTAATGCAAGCTAACCGCGTAATGGCTTTGCAAGTGCGTAACAACGTGCTTTTTGTTGCAATATCTGACCCTACCAATTTACATGCGTTAGATAGCGTTCAGTTTCAGATGGGTATGGCGTTATCACCTGTGGTGGTTGAAGACGACAAACTCGGTAAGCTCATTGATAAAGTTATTGAAGCAAGCGATACAAATTTAAAGTCATTAGACGTGGGGGATGATTTTGACTTAGGTATCGATGATAATATTGGCCAACAACAAGAAGATGCAGCGCAAGCCTTAGAAGTTGACGATGCACCTGTTGTTAAGTTTTTAAATAAAATGCTCATTGATGCCATCAATATGGGTGCGTCTGACTTACATTTTGAGCCATATGAAAAATATTACCGCATACGCTACCGTGTGGACGGTATATTGCGTGACATTACCAATCCGCCACTAGCCATTAAAGATAAGCTAACTTCGCGTATCAAAATTATTTCTAGCTTAGATATTTCAGAAAAACGTATTCCACAAGATGGGCGTATGAAGCTTGTGCTATCTAAGACTAGATCCATTGACTTTCGGGTAAGCACTTTGCCACTTATACACGGCGAGAAAGTCGTTATGCGGATTCTAGACCCGAGCAGCGCAACGCTAGGTATTGAGGCGCTTGGTTACGAGCAGATTCAAAAAGATCGCCTACTTAGCGCGGTAAGTCGCCCTTATGGCTTAGTGTTAGTGACTGGTCCAACTGGTTCTGGTAAAACAGTATCGCTATACACTTGTTTAAATATTTTAAATAATCCTGGTGTAAACATTGCCACGGCAGAAGACCCGTGCGAAATTCCACTTGCGGGCATTAACCAAGTAAACGTTAATGATAAACAGGGTTTAACTTTTGCTGCGGCTTTAAAATCTTTTCTAAGGCAAGATCCTGACATTATAATGATTGGTGAGATTCGCGACCTAGAAACTGCTGACATGGCCATTAAAGCTGCATCCACAGGCCATATGGTACTTTCAACATTACATACTAACGATGCACCATCAACGCTAACACGCTTACTTAATATGGGTGTAGCACCTTTTAATATTGCATCAGCAGTCACACTAATTACTGCGCAACGTTTAGCAAGACGCTTGTGTAAAAGCTGTAAAATACCACTAAATGTTCCGAAAGAAACATTACTTACAATGGGCTTTATTGAAGAGGATTTTGACGACACCACTTGGCAGCCTTATGGTCATAATCCAGACGGCTGTGAACTGTGTAATGCTGGCTATAAAGGCCGCGTAGGTATTTATCAAGTAATGCCGATTACAGATGCGATTAGTCGCATCATCATGAAAAATGGAACAGCGCATGATATTGCTGACCAAGCAAGAATAGAGGGCGTAAATGATTTGCGCCGCTCAGGCATGCTGAAAGTAAAACAAGGTCTTACTTCAATTGAAGAAGTAGAGGCATGTACAAATGAGTAGAAAAAACCGAATATCTCAAATAATGTTAGGGAATGCATATGGCAGCTAATGTTAAAGCCACCAAAGAAGTTACTTACTTATGGGAAGGTAAGGACAAAAAAGGTAAGTTAATTAAAGGCGAGATGAAAGCTGCCGGCGATTCTTTCGTGAACGCTACGCTACGCCGTCAAGGTATTACTGTCACCAAAGTAAAAAAACAAAGTGGTTTTTCTAGCAAAGGTAGCGTCTCAGATAAAGATATTACGCTATTTACTCGTCAACTTGCCACCATGATGAAATCTGGCGTACCGCTATTGCAAGCATTTGATATTGTAGGCAAGGGTCACAGCAACCCCGCAGTTTCTAAACTTTTAGGTGATATTAAAGCGGACGTAGAAACTGGTAGCAGTTTAAGCGCCGCATTCCGTAAATACCCCTTATATTTTGATGCGTTATTTTGTAACTTAATAGGCGCTGGCGAACAAGCTGGTATTCTAGATACCTTACTAGACCGCTTAGCCAGTTATAAAGAAAAAATTCTCGCGATCAAATCAAAAATTAAATCGGCTTTGTTTTACCCTATTTCAATTATTGTTGTGGCATTTGTTATTACTGCCATTATTATGATTTTCGTAATTCCAGCGTTTAAAGAGTTATTTAGTAGCTTTGGTGCAGACTTGCCGGGGCCAACGATGGTTGTAATGAATATTTCAGATGTGTTTGTAGAATGGTGGTGGGCTATTTTTGGCTCAATTGGCTTCGGCTTATGGTTCTTCTTTTATACATGGAAGCGCTCACTTAGCATGCAGGCAACGATGGATAGACTTATCTTAAAAGTACCAGTATTCGGTGAATTGATTCGCAAAGCAACTATAGCGCGCTGGACGAGAACTTTATCCACAATGTTTGCTGCAGGCGTACCCTTAGTTGAGGCTTTAGATTCTGTTGCAGGTGCTTCTGGAAACCGCGTTTACTATGATGCCACCAAAAAAATTCAAAGTGAAATTAGTACTGGTACTAGTCTGACAGTATCTATGCAAAACTCGGGCGTTTTTCCTAACATGGTCTTACAAATGACAGCCATCGGTGAGGAGTCTGGTGCGCTGGACTCAATGTTGAGTAAAGTGGCTGACTTTTTTGAAGCTGAAGTGGATGATGCAGTCGATGCATTAGCAAGCCTGATGGAACCAATGATTATGGTAGTTCTTGGTGGCTTGATTGGCGGCTTGGTCATAGCGATGTACATGCCAATCTTTAAACTTGGTCAAGTAGTCGGTTAAATACAAGCTTACCCAGCTGGTTACTTAATAAAAAAGAGACTTTGTAAGTCGCTTTTTTATTGCCTTAGAAAGCTTTACAGAAAAATCTTAACGGTTTTTTATAAACACATTTTAAGTATTATTATCTTCTATTTTTTAGCTGCAGCTAGCATCGCCGCCTCAATTTCTTTATAAGGCTGTGCACCCATCATACGTTTACCATCGGCAAATATTAAAGTTGGTGTGCTAGTCACACCAATTTTTCTCGCCAAATCCCCCACACGCTCTAATGGCACATCACAAGCACCTGTAGATTTAGGTAATTGATCATTCAAAATCCAGTCTTGCCAAGCTTTCACTCTATTTGGCGAGCACCAAATTGATTTCGATTTAGCCACAGCGTCAGGATGAAGTTGCTGCAAAGGGTACAAGAATGTATATACGGTCACATCAGTTAAATTCGCAAGCTCGTTTCTTTCTAAACGCTTGCAATATGGACAGTCTACATCAGAAAATACTACTAACTTTCTGCTACCGTTACCTTTTACAACCTTAATCGCTTGATCTAGCGGCAAGCTAGAAAAATCAATTTTGGTCAACTCTTCTAAGCGTTCACCAGTAATGTCTTTTTTGGTTTTTGGGTCAACTAAACGACCTTCTGCAATTAAAAAAGTAAGCTTCTCGTCTGTATAAAGAATTTGACCCGCCATAAAGACTTCATACAAACCACCATAGCCAGCTTTAGTCACGCTATCTACTTTAAATTTCGGGTAAGCAGCTTCAACCGCTTTTTTAACACTGGCTTCGTCAGCATTTGCAAACTGTACAAATACTCCTAACAAAGCCGCACTCAACACACCAACACCCAGCACTTTTGTAACCAAGCGATTGTTTTGCAACATGAATAATCCTTAAAAATTTACATTATTGTTTGATAGCAAGAGCTACCAACTGCTTTTTAATTAACTGCAACTTTGTCGCAGCAAACCCCCATTGCCTTGCTTTTTTAATTAGACTGTTTTGGCTTGCAAATAACTGAAACAAGCCATCCGTCAGCAATTGCATATTAAATAAGTCGGCTTTTCTGCTACGCATATATTGATTTAGTAAATTTCTATCGTTTAATTGTTGATAACTATTTTTTTCAGTGATCACTTTTACCAAATCTATTACATCTCTAAAACCTAAATTCATTCCCTGCCCTGCCATCGGGTGAATCACATGCGCGGCATCCCCCAATAATACTGCACAATCTTGATATAAAGCTTCAGCTTTTTGCAGTGTTAGGGGGAAAGTTGCGCGCGGCGTTGATAACAACATTTCGCCCAAGGCATCACCACCTAGTAAGGTTACTTCATGAGTAAAGCCACTATCAGTTAATTGCATTAATTCTTGAGCATATTGATTAGAAACTGACCAGACTATAGAAATATAATGCTTATCTTCAACGCTAGCTAGTGGCAACCAAGCCAAAATACTATTTTTAGCGTGGGCATCTTGCGTAAACCATTGCCTTGCAATTTGTTCTGGCGGATTTTTTACCTCAAAATTAGCTACTATTGCTACTTGCTCGTAAAGTTTTTGTTGCACGGAAATATTCATCTGCTTACGAACCCATGAATTTGCACCATCTGCGGCAATTAATAATGTACTCTTAAAAATTGAGTCCAAGACTTCTAACGTTGCAGATGAAGCATCTATGTTCAGCGCATTACACGGCGCATTGAACATAGTAGCAATATTAAGACTAAGTATGCGTTGTAATAAAGCGTGGCCTAAATTACAACTTTCTAAAATTATACCTAGCGAATCTTGATTCACATCCTCCGCACAAAGTACCAGCGCAGATGACTCGCTATCGTCCATCAGCAGCATAGTTTGCATCTCTGCAATACGCGCTATATCAATGTATGGCCAAACGCCAAGCTTTTGCAACCACGCGACATTATTTGGGCTAATAGCATAAATTCGCGTATCCCAATTGTCGCGGGTGGTTTTTGGCGTTTGACTATCTATCAATAGGACTGAAAAGCCTGCTTCATGAAGCGCAATAGCTGCAGCCATTCCAACCAACCCTGCACCAACAATGGCAACATCAGTTCTAATATTTGCTATAAGAGTGCTAGCAGTTTTTTTCACACTTAAACTCTCATTTACCAAAACTCATTTTACCCACTAAATGTGCCTTTACTGGATGCAACACCTCAAGAAAACCCAAGCCAGCACTACGCACGGAAGATACACCTAAAATTTCATTTGAAAATATATTCACTAAAAAGTCAGTAAACTTTAGGCCGCCTTTTGTATCTTTTTCACGACTTCTTGCATACGCACTCAACATTGCTGCGTTTCCTAAATCTGCATCTGTTACTGCGGTAATGTGCTGTGCCAATGATTCTGCATCGCGCAAACCCACATTAAAACCTTGCCCAGCAACTGGGTGCATGGTTTGTGCGGCGTTACCAATAACTGCTAAATGTTGTATATTTTGCATATTTATTTGCGACATTTTAAGTGGAAATACAATACGCTTTTCTACACTTAAAAACTGTCCAACTCTATCACCAAATGCCGCATGGAATGCTGCTAAAAACTCGGCGTCACTCAATGCAAGCAAAGATGATACGTAATCTTTTTTCCCAGTCCACACCAATGAAAAATCATGCTGGCCGTTAGGCAATAATGCCATTGGACCGCTTGGGGCAAAACGTTCGTAAGCAATATTGTTGTGCGGCAACTCTGCATGCACTTTGCTAATCAACGCATCATGACCATACTCTTTAGTGTTGCGTGTTAAGCCAGCAATTTCATCTAAACTTTTGCCACCATCAGCTAGCACCACGAGTTTACTAGATAGAACATATTGTTTTTTAGATTGCATATATTTTACACTTGCCGATTTATCATCTGATGAGATACTTTCTGCACTAGCTCCAGACAAATAATTTACCATTTTCTGATTGGCTAACGCATTATCCAAAGCTGCACTTAACGCGCCATAAGAAAGAACATAGCCAAGCGCTTGTTGTTTATAGTCTTTGGCATGCAGTAAGGCTCTGCCCAAGCTACCTTTTTGCGACACGTGAATCGTGTTGATTGCGGTAACATCTGAAGCTAAGCTTTGCCATACGCCGAGCTTTTCTAAAATACGGCGGCTGCCATAAGATAGGGCCAATGCGCGTTTATCACCATGCGACGCACCTTGTTTTCGCGCCTCAAGCACCATAACTTTATGCTTTGCTTTGGTAAGCAATAGTGCTAATACCGAGCCTACTGGCCCACCACCCACAATTACAATTGCATTATCGGTTTGCATATTCATGATTGCTCAAGACTTCATTATAGCTTCAATATCCGCCACAGTTTTAACTGCGTCTCTTGTCAGCACATCACATCCATTGGCTGTAATCAGCACATCATCTTCAATACGAACACCTATATTCCAAAAGTGTTCAGGCACGTTTTCAGCTGGACGAATATAACAGCCAGGTTCAACAGTAAGTATATTTCCAGCTTGAAGTTGCAACCATTCCCCCGCTCTGTTTTTATATTCTCCAGCATCATGTACATCTAAACCTAGCCAATGGCCTGTGCGATGCATATAAAACTGGCGATAACTTCCACTCTCCAACACAGTATCATGACTACCTTCACATAAACCAAAATCTATAAAGCCTTGGACCAATACATTTAACGCAGCTTCGTGCGGTGCATTCCAGTGATTACTTACGTTTGCTTTAGCGATGGCTGCAGCTTGCGCACTTAACACTAATTCGTAGACATCTTTTTGCACAGCAGAAAACTTACCATTCACCGGGAAAGTTCTCGTGATATCAGAAGCATAACCATCCAACTCGCAACCAGCGTCTATCAACAACAAATCCCCATCATTTAACATTGCATTATTTGCGTTGTAATGCAACGTGCAAGCATTAGCACCACCCGCAATAATACTTGTATATGCTGGCGCTTGTGCTCCATGACGATAGAACTCATGCAAAAACTCTGCCTCAACTGCGTATTCCATGATATTCGGCTTTGCAAAACGCATGGCACGGTTGTGCGCGCTAGCTGCAATATTGGCTGACTGTTGCATTAACGCTTGCTCAAACGGTGACTTAATCAAACGCATCTCATCTGCTAGTTTGCGAACATCTACAACACTTTCAGGCGCACTCCCACCACTTCTGGCTTGGCTTCGTAAGATAGCTAACCAATTAGTTACGCGCGCGTCCCAAACGCTACTTTCGCCTAGGCTAAAATATAATTTTGGTTGATTCGCCAGTAATTTTAAAATCACACTATCAAGCTCATCGATAGAGTACGCTTCATCAAAACCAAAACTTTCGCGTGCCGCATCTGCGCCATATCTAAAACCGTCCCAAATTTCTCGCTCCATTTCTTTATCGCGACAAAATAGGATGGATTTTGGATGCGCGCCCACCACTAAAACCAGCAAGGATTCGGGCTCTTTAAAACCCGTCAAATAATAAAAATAGCTATCAAAACGGTATGGGTAATGTGAATCACGATTACGAATAAGCTCAGGTGCAGTTGGAATAATTGCAATACCACTAGCCATAGTTTGCATTAAAGAATCTCGACGGCGGGCAAATTCTTTAAAATTAAATTTACATTCAGTATTAGTTTTTAATTGAGCGTTCATGGCTTTTATCACTGTCTCACTAACAATATTTGGTCTAATGTTTGTAACCGCTCTGGCGTACCGATGTCGTACCATACACCCTTATAATATTCACCAGAGACAGTATTTTTTAGCACGGCATTGCATAAAATAGGTGCTAATTTTGCAGGCTGATTTTTTTGAATATGTGCAAACAAACTAGGGCGATACAATCCTATGCCCGAAAAAGTAAGTTTACTATTGCCTTCACTTTTCACTTTATTTGCCAACAACGCAAAATCTCCGTCAGGATGATGTGGCGGATTATCAATTAACACCAAGTGAGAAGATTGATTTGGAAGCAAACTATGTTGTAAATGCGCGAAATTAAAATCCGTAAAAATATCGCCATTAACTACTAGAAATGGCTCGTTATTTGCTTCACAATTCACTAGCAAACCTAAAGCATTGGCAATGCCACCAGCGGTTTCTAAGGCTACTTTCTCGGGTGAATATCGTATTGACACGCCCAACGATTGACCGTTCCCTAACGCGTCTTCAATTTGTGCGCCTAAACGTGCATGATTGATGACAATTTCACTAAATCCCGCTTTTTTTAGATTTTCTATATGCCAAACAATCAGTGGTTTTCCGCCGACTTTTAACAAAGGCTTAGGTGTAAAGTTAGTTAGTGGTCGCATGCGCTCTCCACGACCTGCGGCTAAAATCATCGCCTTCATGATAAACACCTTATTAACAAGCCTGCCATTAAAACGTATACCCTACTTGCTGCTGTTTATTTTCCAAGGCATCTATTAAACGCAACATAGGTTTTAACTCAATGTAGCGCGCGCAAACTTTGCGCAAATAGTGCATCACTAACGGCATATTTTTTAGGTATCCATCTTTTCCGTCGCGGTGATAAAGCCGTGCAAATATACCTAAAATTTTAATATGGCGCTGTGCGCCCATGTACTCGAAATCTCGATAAAACTCACTAAAATCAGCTGGCACTGGTAGATTTTCTTTTCTTGCAACTTGCCAGTAGCGCACTAACCAATCAATGATTTTTTCTTCATCCCACTCGATATAAGCGTCTTTGTATAGCGAAACTAAATCATAGGTAATCGGGCCATACAACGCATCTTGAAAATCTAATACACCAGGGTTGTTTTCTTCAGTAAACATTAAGTTACGTGAATGATAATCCCTATGAACATACACCTGAGCTTGTGCCAAAATATTAGCGTTTAGCAATTCAAAAGTATTGTTTAATGCGGATTCTTGCTTCTCATCCAAAGTGACATTGAGATGTTTCTTTATGTACCAATCTGGGAATAACTGCATTTCACTCGTGAGTAAAGCAGCATCGTAGTTAGGTAACACCCCTTTTTTGCTCGCTGATTGAAGTTTAATAATTGCCATATTTGCGTCACCATACAGAACTGTTGCATTGTCATTATTGAGTTTATTTAAATATGTTTCATCACCCAAGTCAGTGAGCAATAAAAACCCTTGCGTCAAATCTTGCGCAAGAATTTTAGGCACATTTAATCCAGCAACGCCTAACAACTTAGCAATCTTAACAAATGGCGTGCAATCTTCTTGCGGCGGAGGCGCATCCATAACAACCAGAGTTTGCTCACCTAAGTATTGCGATTGCAAATGAGCTCTAAAATAACGCCTAAAACTCGCATCTACCGATGCAGTTGTAATTGTAAACGCATGGTTTGGCAACATATTTTTTAGCCAAACTTCTAGTAATTGTTTTCTGTTATCCACCACTTTTTATCCAAACATCTTTGTTGATTTATTAAAATAACTTAACTGTTTTGACCATTTAAAATAAGTAAACTTAACGTATATTTATAGACACATTTTTATTAAAATTAATCCGTTATATTTTCAATATACGTAATCGCTTATGCGTCTTTCGCAAAGCGCTTCTTTACAATTTTTGATTGCCAAAAAACATAATTTGTGCGATTTTATCATTGATAAATTAAAACAGTTTACCTATATACTAGTGCCTTCAAATTCAACACTTATTCGCTTGATTAAAACGCACATAATACCCTACCTAAAAACCATGGTTACTACATGCTAAAAAGTCGTTTTTTGACTGTTTGTACTACCATTTTTATGGTGTATGGCATCAGCGTGCAAGCACAAAGTGAGATTGTTAACGTCAATGATGATCTAGTTGATGCTATTGTGATCGAGGGCGACAAGCTTGAGCTACACCTTGATAGGCAGATGCGCTCAATCGGCAATGCGTCCATTCATCGCGGCGGTCAAGATGTATTTGGTGATGTTATTGAATATGATGTACAAAATGATGAATTACACGTAGTTGGGAATGCTCGTATAGAATTAGGCGATGCTAAGCTTACTGGGCCTGAATTACGAATGCGACTCTCGGAAAGCATCGGCGAAATGTCCAACGCGTCTATCACGATTAAAAAATTGGTCGTGCCTAGTTCATTAGTTGGAGACTCAACTGCAAGTAATGAAATTTTTTCAACTTCCACAATCACAAATAACAATACATTCGCAACGAACAATGAGGATGATAAAGATATGCAGGCCTTTAGTCGTGGAGCTTCATCGTCACAAGCGCGTGGCGATGCAAAAGCCATATTTTTTGAAGGGCAAGACAAAAAAAGATTAAAAGACGCGCGGTTTACCACTTGTGAAGTGGGCGTTGATGATTGGTATATTAAAGCTGGCGAACTCGAACTTAATGACTATAGCGATACTGGTACTGCTAAAAATGCCTATATTGAATTTAAAGGAATGCCCATACTTTATACGCCCTATTTGGGCTTTTCATTCAACAACCAACGTAAAAGCGGGTTCTTAGCACCTACCGTTGGCTCGACTAGTCGCAGTGGTTTTGAGGCCATACTGCCTTATTATTTGAATATTTCACCTAATATGGATGCCACCATAGGTACGCGTGCTTTAAGTAAACGTGGTCTACAGTTTCAGGGGGAATTTCGTTATCTTGAAGATAACTTCTCAGGAATTAGTAACATAGAATATTTACCAAATGATACCTTAGCTGGGAACAATCGCTACTACGCGAACTTTAAACATCAACATATTTTAGGCAGTGGCTGGTCAGCAGGTTATAGCTTAGAAAGTGTATCAGACAATCAGTACTTTTCTGAGCTATCGACCCGCATTGTGACCACTAGTCGAATTAACTTACCGCAACAATTTAACCTAAGTTACGCTGATGATGTATGGAACTTTCAAGCGATTGCACAAAAATTCCAAACCTTGGACAATGTAGCTTTCCCATATGAGCGCTTACCTCAAATGACTTTGGTGGGGAATAAATATTTCGGTAATTTAAATACCAATCTCTATACGCAACTTGTAAGCTTTGACCGCAACAGCAGTGCACCTATCGCTGCAACCGGCACACGCTTCACTACTTACCCAAGCATGAGCTATACTTTTGGCCAACCCTATGGCTATGTCACTCCAAAAATTGGGGTACATCACACAAGTTATAATTTAAATAACGTACCAGACAACCTTACATCTCAAAGCCGCACATTACCAATTGCGAGTATTGATACTGGCTTATTTTTTGACCGGGATTTTCAGGTGGCGGATAGAAAATATCTACAAACCTTTGAGCCTAGATTATTTTATCTCTATATCCCAGGCAAAAGCCAAGCTGACATTCCAATTTTTGATACCAGTTTAGTTGACTTAAACTTTGCCAGCCTTTTTGCTGAAAACCAATTCACTGGTAACGATCGTATTAATGATGCTAACCAAGTAAGTGCCGCCTTGACTACAA
Organism: Methylotenera sp.; assembly: GCA_041687795.1. Taxonomy (GTDB): domain Bacteria; phylum Pseudomonadota; class Gammaproteobacteria; order Burkholderiales; family Methylophilaceae; genus Methylotenera. Next base: position 17,860 of record JBDNJL010000003.1, read on the forward strand.
GATTAATTGATGCTGAAACCGGTGTGCAGCGATTGTCCGCCTCGATTGGGCAACGTTACTTTTTATCCGATCAAAAAGTTATTTTACCCAACTCACAAGTACGCGATAACAATACCTCAGATTTACTGGCAGGCTTTAGTGCAAATCTCAGAAATAATTGGAATTTAGACACTTTGTGGCAATACAACACAGATAACTCAGAATCTGTTCGCACCACACTAAGTGGCCGTTATAATCCAGAGCCTGGCAAAACACTTAATCTTAGCTACAGTTATCGTAAAGCGGTCGCTAATCAGTTAAATCCAAATCTGAATCAATTTAGTCGTTTTGGCAATCGGCTCAACGCAGGCATTAATCAATTTAACATTGCAGGCCAATGGCCACTTAGTCGGGGCTGGTATGGTGTTGGTCGGGTAAACTACTCTCTTGAAGATAATCAGTTGATTGAAGCGCTAGCTGGGTTAGAATACAACGCTGGATGTTGGTCGACTAGAACTGTGATTCAACGTGTAACAACCGCAACAGCCAGAACCAATACTGCATTATTTTTTCAATTAGAGTTAGGCGGGCTAGCCTCTATTGGAGCGAATCCAATGGCTGTGATTAAACGTAACGTTCCAGGTTACGTGAGCTCAAGCTTGATTCCAGACGCCATCCAAGGCGCGTATTATGAATAAAATCGTTAACTCTTTATGTTAAAGTATTTTTTTTAGATTTCACGTGTTAAATTATGCATTATTCGATACTAGATTATTATTTTGTTAAGTGATTCATGCCCACAACTAAGTTAACTGTTATGCCAACCTTCTCTTTTATTAAGCGCTCTTTTATGCCCTTATTAGGCTTATTAACCTTTGCACTTATGCTTGGCATAGAAGCTTATGCAGCAGATGTCGAAAAAATTGACCGCATTGTTGCGGTGGTTAATCAAACAGCGATTACCGAGCAAGAGCTTGAAAACCGCATTATGACGGTTACTGCGCAACTTAAAAAACAAGGTACAGAATTACCGCCAGAAGATATACTGCGCAAACAAATTTTAGAGCGACTTATTTCAGATGCATTGCAATTAGAATTTGCAGCACAAACTGGCGTTAGAATTGATGATAATCAATTAGATAGAACCATAGAGCGCATCGCAGAACAAAATAAATTATCATTAACAGAATTCTCTGATGCACTCGTAATAGATGGTATCAGCATGCGCAAATTTAGGGCTGATATTCGTAGTGAGATAACATTGGCGCGTCTGCGTGATCGTGAAGTAGATAGTCGCATTAATGTCAGTGAATCTGAAATTGATAATTATTTAACAACTCAATCATCACGTAACGAAAATAATGATGAATTTGAAATTTCACACATTTTAATTCGCACCCCTGAAGAAGGCGCAACAGAAGAAATCCAAAAAGCAAAATTAAAAGCTGAGCAGGCGCTTGCAGCCATTCAAGCTGGTGACGGCTTTGCAAAAGTATCTGCGAGTTTTTCCGATGCACCAAACGCTCTTGAGGGCGGAAGTTTAGGTTGGAAAAGTGGCACACAAATGCCAGCCTTATTTGTAGATGCTATCAAAACGATGCAAATAGGCGATGTTTCACCGATTTTAAGAAGCCCTAACGGTTTTCATGTTTTAAAACTGACGAATAAACGCGGTGGCAACTCACCGCTTGTGGTTGAACAAACAAATGCACGTCATATTTTAATTAAGTTAACTGAAGTCATGTCTGAAAAAGATGGTAAAACTAAAATAGACGGCATAAAAGAGCGTATAGATAATGGCGACAAATTTGAAGTATTAGCTCGTCAGTTTTCTGAAGATGGTAGTGCTTCAAATGGTGGCGACTTAGGTTGGGTAAATCCAGGTGATACAGTACCAGAGTTTGAAAAAGCTATGAATGCACTTAAAATCGGTGATGTTAGCGAGCCAATTCGAACACCTTTTGGCTGGCATATTATTCAAGTAGCTGAACGCCGTAAGCAAGATATGAGCAAAGAGTCTGCAAGGCTTAAAGCACGCCAAGAAATTAAAGCTAGAAAATCTGATGAAACATATCAAGATTGGATTCGCGAATTGCGTGATCGTGCGTTTGTAGAGTTAAGACTTGAAGATAAATTTTAGGATTAAGTTTAGGCGCTAGATTTAAACTTAATATTGAGATGCAAGACTTTCTGCCAACTATTGCAATTACCGCGGGCGAGCCAGCTGGCATTGGTCCAGACTTGTGCGTCATGCTTGCGCAGCAAACACTTAATGCAAAAGTAGTCGTTATTGCAGACAAGCAAATGCTACGAGAGCGAGCATTTCAACTCAAATTACCACTCACAATTTCACCCTACTTTGACCGTAAAATAATGCCGCATGCTGGTCATGGGCATTTGTGTGTTTTGCATCTTAGCGCACCAAGCCCCGTCGTTCCGGGAACACTTAACATAAAAAATGGGGCGCATATTTTACAAACGCTTAGCACTGCGGCCTTAGGGTGCTTGCCGCATAAAAATCAACCTCCTTTATTTGATGCAATGGTCACCGCGCCAGTGCATAAAGGTGTGATTAATGATGCTGGCATTGCGTTTATCGGGCATACTGAATATTTAGCCAAGCTTACCAACACGCCACAAGTAGTGATGATGTTAGTTGGTGGCGATATGCGCGTGGCACTAGCCACTACACATTTGGCACTTAAAGATGTGCCAGCGGCGATTACACAAACAAGTCTAGAAACCACCATTCGCATTTTGCATCACGATTTAATACAAAAATTTGGCTTACCAAATCCACGTATTTTAGTCGCAGGTTTAAATCCACATGCGGGTGAAGATGGCTATTTAGGTCGCGAAGAAATTGAAATTATAAATCCTGTTTTAGAAAAATTGCGGGCAGAAGGTATGCGCCTTGTCGGCGCTTTACCTGCTGACACACTGTTTGCAAAACATCATTTGAGTTTAGCAGATGCAGTGCTAGCGATGTACCACGACCAAGGCCTGCCTGTATTAAAACATGCGAGCTTTGGTGAAGGCGTAAATGTGACGCTCGGATTGCCAATTATTCGCACATCAGTTGACCACGGTACGGCGCTCGATTTAGCAGGCAAGGGTAATATTAACATTGGTAGCATGCTCGCGGCGATTGAGCTAGCCATTACGCTTGCACAAACTAAATCAAAAGCCTAAAAATAGAAGTCAAAAAAGCATATATCACCACATGAAACACATTGCAAAAAAACGCTTCGGCCAAAATTTTTTAACAGACCAAAGCGTGATTGCAAGTTTAGTAGAAGCAATTTCACCGAAGACCGATGATGTCATGGTAGAAATTGGCCCAGGCTTGGGCGCGCTAACCAAGCCATTACTGAAACGCTTAAAAGTGTTGAATGTGGTAGAAGTTGACCGAGACATTGTTACTTGGATGCAAAAAGAGTATGTGAATTTCGCCATTAATATTCACAATACTGATGCACTTAAGTTTGACTTTACAAGCTTAGGTCAGCAACTGCGCGTGGTAGGTAATTTGCCATACAATATTTCAACGCCAATTTTATTTCATCTACTAGACAATATTTCGCATATTACCGATATGCACTTTATGTTGCAAAAAGAAGTCGTGGAGCGCATGGTAGCAACTCCGTCTACCGCGGCTTATGGCAGGCTATCAGTGATGCTGCAATATAAACTCAATATGGCGTATTTATTTACTGTGCCGCCTGAAGCATTTGAACCTGCGCCAAAAGTGGAATCTGCCTTTGTGCGCTGCGTGCCGTTTTCAACACCACCTTATCCTACAAAAGATGAAAAAATATTTTGTAAAGTCGTCCTAGCTGCTTTTGGTCAACGCCGTAAAACTTTGCGCAATACGCTTAAAGGGTTAATCACTGATGAAGACTTTATTTTGCTGAATATTGACCCTCAACAACGTGCAGAAAATTTGAACGTGGCAGAATTTGTGCGTATTGCAAATCACCTGTGCTGATATAATTTTACTTTAACTCGTATGTCCAATTAAATTAGGAAACAATCGCATGAGAATTATCTTATTAGGCGCGCCTGGTGCAGGCAAAGGCACACAAGCCACTTACCTGCGTGAAAAATTTAACATTCCACAAATTTCAACAGGCGATATGTTACGTGCAGCAGTTAAAGCGGGCACGTCACTTGGCTTAGTAGCCAAAGGATTTATGGACAGCGGCGGTTTAGTGCCAGATGCAGTGATTATTGGCTTAGTGAGTGAACGCATTAAAGAAGCTGACTGCGAAAACGGCTTTTTATTTGATGGCTTTCCACGCACGATTCCGCAAGCTGAAGCCATGAAAGAAGCTGGGGTTGGCATTGATTACGTTGTAGAAATTGACGTACCAGACAGTGCGATTGTAGAGCGTATGAGCGGTCGCCGCAGTCATCCAATAAGTGGCCGCACCTATCACGTGACTTTCAAGCCCCCAAAAGTTGCAGGTAAAGACGATGTGACTGGCGAAGATTTAATTCAGCGTGATGACGATAAAGAAGATGTGGTGAAAAACCGCTTAAATGTTTATCACAGCCAAACAAAACCATTAGTAAAATACTATGTTGATTGGGCAAATAGTGCTTTACATGGTGCGCCAAAACATGTATTTGTAAATGGTTTAGGTGAAATGGACGTGATTAAAAATAATATTTTTGCGCAACTAATCTAAAACTTAACGGCTTTTTCCGAGCACATTTTTTAATCGAACCAATATGGCCATTTCTAGATGTAATAAATGTGGAGAAATTTCTGAACATGCGCGGGAGCTAATGGGGTCAACAATTGTTTGCAAATGCGGCACTTCAACAATCATTTACGATACGCGCCATTTTGTCAAAAAGCTTTCAGAAATGTATATTGCCCTACGTAAAGAGTTTGACGTTAATAAGCTCTCCAATGAACTAAAGCACACTGAGCTAGAAACGCATAGCGCAAGCATAGACATACACGATTCGGATTTATTGAGTTCAAATGCGCAACATCAGCCAATTATTCAATGGTTTAAATCAAAAAATATTACTACTAGCACCAATCTTAATGCTGTTGACACGACAGGATTTTTTGATGAAGTGGCTGTTGCGATCGGCAATGACTATGCATTATTGGGAGAAGTATGCGAACGAATACGATATGCCCAAATAAAGGAATATAGTAGCAATCAAATTTATCTAGATAAAAAGACTAAAGAAGAAGCAAAAAGTATCGAAGCTTTTATACAGCGCTTATACGACTACTCACTCATTACCCGATTTATACACGATAAAAAAGAAAAAAGTATTCGCATCATTTTGCAAAACGCACCCAGTGTAAGGCGCTTTTTTGCAGGTGATTGGCTAGAATGGTTTGCCTTAATGACTGGTTTAAGAATATGCCAAGAGCGTGAAATTAATTTTGCTTGTGCAAGAAATGTGACGCTTGCTATTGCGCCAAGTGAACACAGAGAGTTGGATGTGTTCTTCCTAATTAACAACACTCAGCCAATCTATATTGAATGTAAATCCGGCGAGTTCCGCCAAGAACTTGATAAGTATGTAGCATTGCGCAAACGCTTATCCATTGGTCAAAGACATTTTATTCTTTGCGTGGCAGATATTGATGATCAAACTTGCAAAGGCTTAAGTGCAATGCATGAAATGACTTTTGTTAATACCCAAACACTTGCGCAGCATTTATCTACATTACTTTAGTTGATTAAAAATAAAAAAAGTGAGTTTGGCCTTACCATACGTTTGATTTTAAAAACTGAACGGTATTTAACAGACACATTTTTTAGCCACATCAAACACATCTAAACCCACCGAACGCACCGAACGCACCGAACTTAACATGCTTTAGCTAAGCGTACGCCTTCAAGGTATAATTTTGGTATTAATTTATTCTTACAAGAACACGCCATGCAACAGCAGTATCCATTTAAAGAAATTGAACAAAACGCACAAGCTTTCTGGGAGCAAAACCAAACCTTTGCGGCTTCTGAAAAAAGCGAGAAACCAAAGTACTACTGCTTATCAATGTTTCCATACCCAAGTGGTCGCCTGCACATGGGGCATGTGCGTAACTACACTATAGGCGATGTACTAAGCCGCTTTCATCACATGAAAGGCTTTAACGTGATGCAGCCGATGGGCTGGGACGCGTTTGGTTTGCCTGCAGAAAATGCCGCGATTAAAAATAATACTGCGCCAGCTAAATGGACGTATGAAAATATAGAACACATGAAAACGCAGCTTAAACAGCTGGGTTTAGCAGTCGATTGGAACCGTGAAATTGCAACTTGCAAGCCAGAGTATTACAAATGGGAGCAATGGTTATTTACTGAGCTTTTTAAGAAAGGCTTAATCTACAAAAAAACCTCTACAGTCAATTGGGACCCTGTAGATGGGACTGTTTTAGCTAATGAGCAAGTGATTGATGGGCGTGGATGGCGAAGTGGCGCGTTGGTAGAAAAACGTGATATTCCACAGTATTTTATGAAAATCACCGCGTATGCGGAAGAATTATTAAATGACTTGGATAAACTAGACGGCTGGCCAGAGCAAGTTAAAACTATGCAGCGAAACTGGATTGGTAAAAGTTTTGGTTGCGAAGTTGAATTTCCAATTGTTGGCCAAAGTGGTAGTTTAAAGGTGTACACCACTCGTCCAGACACTTTAATGGGCGCGACTTATGTAGCTGTTGCTGCAGAGCATGCACTTGCAACACAAGCTGCACAAAACAATGCTGCACTTACTGACTTTATTGCAGAATGCAAACGTGGCAGTGTTGCAGAAGCTGACGTTGCGACCGCAGAGAAAAAAGGCATGGCAACAGGCTTGCTTGTCACACACCCTTTGAATGGTGAGCAATTGCCAGTGTGGGTAGCCAACTATGTACTAGCAAGCTATGGTGAAGGCGCAGTAATGGCTGTGCCTGCGCATGATGAGCGCGATTTTGAGTTTGCAAATAAATATGGTTTAAAAATCAAACCTGCAATTATTCCTGAAAATTGGAAAGAAGCTAAAATTGAACCTGATTTAATTTCAGCACGCTCATCTGAATACAAAGATAAGACAAAAGAAATAAATCATAAAATTTCCCCTGTATTAACAAACAAAGATACAAACCAAACAATTAGTTGGGATTTTTGGAGTGAAAAATTAGCACAGCATGGCTTATGTTATAACTCAGGAAAATATAATGGCTTAGACTTTGAGTCAGCAAGTAATGAAATTGCTAGTGACTTAAGCACAAAAAACCTAGGCAAAAAACGTACGCAATATCGCTTACGTGATTGGGGTATTTCTCGCCAACGTTATTGGGGCTGTCCAATTCCAATTGTACATTGCGCAAACTGTGGCGAAGTGCCTGTGCCAGCAGATCAGCTACCTGTAATATTGCCAGAAAATGTGGTGATGGATGGCGTCGGCTCGCCAATTAAAAAAGACCCAAATTTTTACGAAACGACTTGTCCAACTTGCGGCGGTAAAGCCACACGTGAAACGGATACACTAGACACGTTTTTTGAATCATCTTGGTATTTCGCGCGCTATGCGAGTTTTGATGCCGATAAAATGTGTGACGAACGCGCCAACTATTGGCTGCCAGTTGACCAGTACGTAGGCGGTATTGAGCATGCTATTTTACATTTACTCTATGCGCGATTTTTTAATAAACTCATGCGTGATGTCGGTTTAATTAAAAATGATGAGCCTTTTACCAACTTGCTTACGCAAGGCATGGTACTTAAAGATGGCTCAAAGATGAGTAAATCTAAAGGCAACACTGTTGACCCACAAGCCTTGATTGATAATTATGGCGCTGATACTGCGCGGCTATTTACGATGTTTGCCGCGCCACCTGAGCAAAGTTTAGAGTGGGCAGATAGCGGCGTGCAAGGCGCACACCGCTTTTTACGTAGGCTTTGGCAAGCAGTTTACGACCATGTGCAACTAGGCGAGATTGCAGCTTATCAAGCCAACGACCCGCAAACATTAAGCGCAGAATTAAAGGTGTTAAGGCTACAATTGCATAGTACCATTGAAAAAGTGGCTGATGATTACGGTCGTCGCCATAGTTTTAATACGGCGATTTCTAGTGTGATGGAAATGATGAATGCGCTTGCTAAAGTTGAAGGCACAGACGAAACCACGCGCCAAGTGCGCCAAGAAGTTTTGCAAAATGTAGCGTTATTACTTTCGCCAATCGTGCCGCATATTTGCCAAGCACTTTGGGCAGCGCTGCAACCAAATAGCTCGATATTAGATGCTGGCTGGCCAGCGGTTGATGAAGCAGCAATGGTTCAAAATTCTGTGGAGTACATGATTCAGGTAAACGGCAAGCTACGTGGTAGCATGACTGTAAGTAAATCGGAAACTAACGAAACCTTAGAGAAAATGGTGTTAAATGATCCTTGCGTACAAAAATTTATTGTTGAAAATTCTACTGTGCGTAAAATTATTCTAGTGCCGAACAAACTTATTAACGTAGTAGTAGGCTAACTTTTAAAGCCGTAAACCAACCAACATAGTCGTGGGGTAAATAATGCAACGTTCGCAAAATTTTTTAATGGCAAACATTAGGGCCGCTTTTTTGCTGATTTTGTTAGCTAGTATCGTCACTGCCTGCGGTTTTAAGCTCCGCGGTGTAACTGAGTTATCATTTAAAACCTTGTATATGCAAGGTGCTAAACTGACGATTACACAAGATTTAAAAAGATCTTTTAAAACCAATAGTATCACTGTGGTAGATGAAGTGGCAGATGCTGAACTGATATTAGATCTGATTAATGAAGCGAATGTTAAACAAATTTTATCATTAAGTGGTGGCGGTTTAGTACGTGAATTTGACCTAACTTACCAAGTAAGTTTTAGAACGCGCGAGGCTGGCGAAGCAGTATTTAGCCCTGTACAAACCATACGACTTCGACGCGACTTTTCATACAACGATAACGCACTATTGGGTAAAGTTGAAGAAGAGGCGAGATTAAATAACGATATGCGCAGTGACGCAATACGTGAAATTTTGCGTAGATTATCTACGATTAAGAAAAGCAGTTAAGAAAATCAACACAGCTAAGTAATTAACGAAAATGTGTCTATCAACAAACGTTAAGTTTATTTTAACTAAGGGTTAACGGTTAAGTGTGTAATGAAACTCAGTCTAAATAACAACCTAGCCACACTTCAGGCACACTTGCAAAAGGGTTTGCAGCCCCTATACGTGTTATTAGGCGATGAGCCGCTTGCGCAGTGTGAAAGTTTAGATGCAATTCGCGCAGCGGCTCGCAGCCAGGGCTTTGATGAACGCACAGGTTTAATGGTAGAACGCAATTTTAATTGGCAGCAAATACAAAGCTTTGGACAGTCTATTTCTTTATTTGCCAGCAAGCGTTTATTGGAAGTGAGCATTCCTTCTGGAAAACCTGGTGTTGAAGGCGGTAAAGCATTGCAAATATTAGCCGCACAGCCAATACCAGATACAACAGTGGTAATTATTTTGCCTACGCTAGAGCGTGAATCTAAAAGTAGCGCGTGGTTTAGCGCGCTTGAAAATAATGCAGTGACAATTTCTATTAGTGAAGTCAGTGCGGCGCAGTTGTCTCAATGGATATCGGCACGGTTAAAATTGCAAGAACAACATGCCAACACTGAAACCTTAGAGTTTTTAGCGCATCAAGTAGAAGGCAATTTATTAGCAGCGAACCAAGAGGTGCAAAAGCTAGGATTACTTTACCCAAAAGGCGAACTGACTGATGAAGCAGTTCGCGAAGCCGTGTTAAATGTGTCGCGCTACAATTCATTTCAGCTAGGCGAAGCGGTACTGGCTGGAGACACAGCTCGCACGGTGCGCGTATTGCAAGGCTTGCAAGATGAAGGTGAAAACGCGGTTGCGGTGATGAATCCACTGATGTGGGTTTTGCGACCGCTAGTGCGTATTAAACTTGCAGAAAGCCGCGGCGAGAATACGAATACTGCCATGATGAACGCACGTATTTATGGTGAACGTCAAAATTTAGTCAAACGCGCACTTAGTAGATTAAGTTTGCGCCAACTTGAAGCGGCACTGCAAAAACTGGCAGATATTGATAAAAC
>JBDNJL010000150.1:0-5120 GCA_041687795.1 Methylotenera sp.
GCACATAAGACTTTCAGAATATATTATGGCAAAGCCGTGATTGACGACGATACACCAACGCCTGCACATGCCATATTTAACAAATCTCACGCCATAAAAATATTGGCAGTCTTTGTTAGTATTTGGCTAACGGCTATGACTGCATTAACCGCAATGTTCGGCTTACAGGCTACGCTTACGCAAATGGGCTGGTTTTTTACTAAGGCCGCATTGCTCACGTTTGGAGGTGCTTATGCGGTGTTGCCTTATGTTTACCAAGGCGCGGTAGATCATTATCATTGGTTGACGCCAATACAAATGATAGATGGTTTAGCATTGGGCGAAACCACACCTGGCCCACTGATAATGGTGGTGGCATTTGTGGGCTTTGTAGGCGGCTGGAACCAGCAAGTATTTGGTGCTGAAGGATTTGTATTGGCTGGTATCGTTTCATCTATCGTGGTAACTTTCTTCACATTTTTGCCATCCTTTATGTTTATTTTGCTGGGCGCACCGTTTATTGAAAGTACAAAAAATAACTTAAAACTCACCGCACCACTGACTGCAATTACTGCAGCTGTAGTTGGTGTAATATTAAGCTTAGCGTTATTTTTTGCCCTGCATGTGTTTGTTCCTTATGGCTATTCACTAGACACGTTAATAAGAGACATTGATTGGCTAGCAGTAATAATGGCTATGATTGGTTTCATTGCGCTATTTAAATATAAGTTAAGTATTATTAAGTTAATACTGACTTTTGCGCTGTGTGGTTTGCTTTTTAATTCAGTGGTTTAAAATGCTGACGCAAAGCCACGAACCATCGTACCAAAGCTTAGTCATATTTTTTTAGTATTATTTACTTGATTATTCTTTAATTAAACTTTCAATGCCCAAACTTTAACTTACTGAGCCCAAAACATGAAACAACTACTGATAACTTTACTTTTATTGAGCGCCTCCACCGTGGTAAACGCAGCCTGTCCTGACATTTATAACCATCAACTCACCACCTTGCAAGGTGAAAAAATCAATTTATGCGATTTTCAAACCAAGCCAATTTTAGTAGTGAATACTGCGAGCAAATGTGGTTTTACGCCGCAGTTTGAAGCGCTAGAAGGTTTATATAGCAAATATAAAGATAATGGTTTATTGATCATCGGCTTCCCATCGAACGATTTTAGGCAAGAGCCAGGTAACGATAAGCAAATTGGTGACTTTTGCAAGCTAACGTACGCGGTTAAGTTCCCCATGATGTCCAAAAGCTCAGTTTCAGGCGTTAATGCAAATCCGCTTTACAAGCAGTTGACTGAAAAAACAGGACAAGCGCCAATGTGGAATTTTTATAAATACTTGATTTTGCCTGGCGGCAAGCAAGTATTTTCTTACAGCAGCGATGTGAAACCGGACGCCAATGAAATATTAAATAGAATTAAACCAGCGTTGAAATAAGCCAGGTCTCTATAAAATGTGCTTGTAAAAAGTGGTTAAGTATTTATTTAACAGCTAATTTAAACAATACTTACAAAAAAGCGCATTACGGAGTGCGCTTTTTTAATGCAAGTTGATTTATTTATTTAGCGGGTTGACGAATTTTTTGTTGAATAATTGCAGATAGCTCTTCAATTGAGCGACTGGTAGAATCAGCCCAAGTAATGCCAGCGTTGCGCATCAAGCGTTCAGCCGTAGCAATTTCTTTCCGGCAGTTTTCTAATGACGCGTAAAAACTATCTGGCCTGCGTTCACTGCGCACAGAGTGTAAACGCTCTGGCTTAATAGTTAAGCCAAACACTTTGTCTAGATGTTTGTGTAGCACAGCTGGTAATGCACCGCGCTCAAAATCTTCCGGAATCAGTGGGTAATTAGCCGCTTTAATACCAAATTGCATAGCTAAATAAATGCTTGTTGGTGTTTTCCCGCAGCGTGACACGCCGATTAAAATGACTTGAGCTCGTTCTAAACCAGAGTTGGTCATGCCGTCATCATGGTTCAACGTGAAGTTTATCGCTTCCATGCGTTCAAAATAGTTGGTGCCCATCACACTATGTGCAATCCCTGCGCCTGTCAATGGGTTTTGGTTAAGTTCAATTCCTAATGGCTCAATAAATGAGCTAAATAAATCAATAAAGTACGCATTCGCCTCTTTTAAACTGTGCCGTAGTTCAATATTGCCCACAGACATAATCACAACTGGGCGGCCACCGTCTTCTTCAGTTACTTGCAAAATTACGTTCTTTGCAAGATTAATTTTATCTAAAGTGTCGGTAAATGGCAGGCGCACTTGGGTAAAGTTGGAACTAGGAAAGTGCTCTAGCAACTTACCCAAAGCACTGGCTGTAATGCCAGTGCCATCAGAAACAAAGAAAACGGTACGCTGTATCATTGGGTTAGCAGTATGAAATATTACTAAGTGAGAGTTAACTTCGTTACTTTTTAGTTAATCGTTGCCATGTAGCGACAACTGTATCAGGGTTTAGCGACACAGATTGTATGCCTTCAGCCACTAACCACTCAGCAAAGTCTGGGTGATCTGATGGACCTTGGCCGCAAATACCCACATATTTACCTAAGCGATTGCAAGTGCTAATCGCCATTCTTAGCAGCACTTTAACTGCATCGTTACGCTCGTCAAAGCCATCAGCCAAAATACCAGAGTCGCGATCCATACCTAAAGTGAGCTGAGTTAAATCGTTAGAGCCGATTGAAAAGCCGTCAAAATACTCTAAAAACTGTTCTGCAAGCAGAGCGTTTGATGGAATTTCGCACATCATAATAATGCGCAAGCCGTTTACACCACGTTTTAAGCCGTTAGTCGCCATAATGTCCGTCACGGCTTTAGCTTCATCTAATGTTCGCACGAACGGCAACATGAGCTCTACATTGATTAAACCCATTTCATCGCGTACTTTTTTCATGGCAACACATTCCATCGCAAAGCACTCTTTAAAGTCTTCTGCCATGTAACGCGCCGCACCACGGAAGCCAATCATTGGGTTTTCTTCATCTGGCTCGTAAATATCACCGCCAACCAATTTTTTATACTCGTTTGATTTAAAGTCTGAGGTACGCACAATGACTGGTTTTGGGTAGAATGCTGCAGCGATTGTTGCCACGCCTTCAGCGACTTTATCAATGTAAAATTGTTTAGGTGAAGCATAGCCGCGTGAGCGGTTTTTGATCGTCTCGCGAATATTTGCTGGCATTGCATCTACATTTAAAATTGCCTTAGGATGAATGCCAACCATGTTATTAATCACAAATTCTAAACGCGCCAAACCAACGCCGTCATTAGGTGTTTGGGCAAAACCAAATGCCATATCTGGGTTGCCAACGTTCATCATAATTTTGCATGGCGGTTTGCTTAGAGCAGCATTCGCCTGGCTACTCACCTTGTAACCTAGAGCGCCGTGATAGACAAAGCCAGATTCACCCTCGGCGCATGAAACCGTGACAATTTCACCTTCACGCAAAATATCTGTCGCATTTACAGAACCAACAATAGCTGGAATGCCAAGTTCGCGCGCAATAATAGCTGCGTGGCAAGTGCGACCACCACGGTTTGTCACCAAAGCACTCGCGCGTTTCATGACAGGCTCCCAGTTTGGATCTGTCATATCAGCTACCAACACATCGCCTGGCTGCACGAGATGCATATCTGCTGGGTCCAGTACAATACGCACTGGACCAACGCCAATTTTTTGAGTCACTGCACGACCTACCACTAGTGGTTTTGAACTATGCTTATCTATTTTAAAAGACTCAGTGACATTATTTGCAGCCTCTTGCGACTTCACTGTTTCTGGGCGCGCTTGCAAGATATAAAGCTTGTCATCTACGCCATTTTTACCCCACTCAATATCCATAGGGCAACCGTAATGTGCTTCAATAGTCATGGCGTAACGTGCCAATTCTAAAATATCTTCATTTGATATTGAGTAACGATCGCTGTCTGCTGGATCAACATCCACTGTGTTAGTACTTTTACCTGCTTGCGTAGCATCACTGAACACCATTTTGATCAGTTTTGAACCCATCGTGCGACGCACGATTGATGGCTTGCCAAGCGCTAAAGTTGGTTTATGAACATAAAATTCATCAGGGTTTACTGCGCCTTGTACTACAGTTTCGCCCAAACCATAAGATGAAGTAATAAACACTACATCTTTACATCCAGACTCAGTATCTATAGTAAACATCACACCAGCACAGCCGATGTCTGAACGCACCATTTGTTGCACACCAGCCGATAACGCAACATCTGCATGAACAAAACCTTTGTGCACACGATATGAAATTGCGCGGTCATTATATAAAGAAGCAAACACTTCTTTAATAGCATGCAAAATATTATCTAAGCCTTGAATATTTAAAAAAGATTCTTGCTGGCCGGCAAAAGACGCATCTGGTAAATCTTCTGCAGTGGCAGATGAACGTACAGCGAAAGTAGCGCCAACACCTGATTTTGCTGTTAGCGTAGCGTAATTTTCAGCAATAGCTTTATTTAAAACATCAGGAAAAGGCGCTGCCATAACCCACTCGCGGACTTGTTTGCCGCAAATTGCAAGCGCTTGAGTATCATCCACATTTAACACATCCAGAGCGGCATTAATCTTTACGTCTAACTTATTTACACTTAAAAACTCACGATAAGCGTTAGCCGTTGTAGCAAAACCAGTCGGAACGCGCACACCTTTAGCAGTGAGTTGTGAAATCATTTCACCTAGCGAGGCGTTTTTTCCGCCAACAGAAGGTACATCAACATTTCTTAATTGTTCAAACGGAATAACGAGAGCAGACATAAATTTCCTCGATCTTTAAATGACTATCTAAATCTTTATAGATTTTTTTTAAATTAATAAATGTAAATCAATGGGTTAAGCGCTTAGAGTTTTTGGTGATTAAGCGATGACTGCTAACATTCGCTATTAAAGCTAATTGGTATGCCTTAGTAGTTTTTAATTATTCTTATAATTACTATTTTGCCTAAAATGTAAGAGGCTGTCACTCAAAAACTAAGGTTTTATTTAACATCCAACACAATATAACGGCATTAAACAATCTGATTCACTCATTTGGAAAATATTTGTGCGCCAAATTTGATTGCACTAAGCTAAAATAACTACTTTAGTTTAAGAATAAAAGAC
>JBDNJL010000034.1:0-3518 GCA_041687795.1 Methylotenera sp.
AGTATGTAGAACTGTCTGTGGAGGATTTGCGGACGGGGGTTCGATTCCCCCCATCTCCACCAAATAATAAAAAACCACCCTCGCGGTGGTTTTTTTATGACTATATTTAAGTTTTGAGTAAAAACTTAACCGTTTTGCCACCAATTAGTAAAAAACTTAACCGTTTTTTACAGACACATTTTGAGTCATATCATTATTAAAAGCTTAATCAAAGTAGATTTTAAGAAAAGCTTAATCAATTCACGCCCTAACTACTCACGCATATTGGAGTGCTAACGCTTTTCTGCGATAATAGCGCTTTGATTTTTATTGAAGGCGCATGGTGATGGCACAGTTTGATAATGTAAGTGTAAAGAAAAAAGCCAACGTTTATTTTGATGGAAAATGTGTAAGTCACACGGTGATGTTTCCAAATGGCACGCGTAGCACCATTGGTGTTATTTTTCCTAGCTCGCTCACTTTTAATACAACAGCGCCAGAGTTAATGGAAATTAACGTGGGTGTTTGCAAAGTGCGCTTGAGCGGTGAGTCTGATTTTAAAACGTATAGCGCTGGCGAAAAGTTTACCGTGCCAGCTAACTCTAGTTTTGAGATTGAAACGCTAGAAACATTAGATTACGTTTGCCATTTTGAATAATGCAAAATGCTATTGCTAGTAAGTTATAAGGAATCATGCAATGCCTAGTTTTGATATTTCTTCTGAAGTTGATATGGTTGCGTTAAAAAACGCGATTGATACTGCGGGTAAACAAATTACTAATCGCTACGATTTTAAAGGCAGCTCGGCTAAAGTTGAGCTAAACGAAAAAGATAGTTTGATTACCCTTTATGGCGATAACGATTTTCAGCTAGACCAAGTAAAAGATATTTTGCTGCCAGCCATGGAGAAAAAAGAGCCTGACTCATCTAAGCGTTTAGAGCATAAAGATGTGCAAAAAATTTCAGGCAACAAGGTGAAGCAAGAGCTAAAAATTCGCGCAGGTATTGATTCGGATTTAGCAAAGCGCATTGCCAAACTCATTAAAGATTCTGGCTTAAAAGTGCAGGCGAGCATTCAGGGTGATGAAGTGCGCGTAACTGGTGCTAAGCGCGATTTGTTGCAAGATGCGATTGCGTTTACAAAAAAATCGGTGACGGATTTTCCGTTGCAGTTTGGTAATTTTAGAGATTAGATTTTTAGCAGTTTAATTACTGAGGTTTAAATTAAGGGTTTGATTTTAGGTTGAAAATGACAGCAAAAACGCTTTACGACAAATTATTCGATAGCCACGTGGTGCATGAAGAAAACGGCACTGCGCTGATTTATATCGACCGTCATTTAGTGCATGAAGTTACCAGTCCGCAAGCGTTTGAAGGCTTAAAGTTGGCTGGACGTAAAGTATGGCGTGTTAACTCAATTTTGGCTGTGCCAGATCATAATGTGCCAACAACTGAGCGTAGTAGCGGTGTTGCAGGCATTGCTGACCCAATTTCACGTTTGCAAGTGCAAACACTTGATGAAAACTGTGCAGATTTTGGCGTGACCGAATTTAAAATGAACGATACGCGCCAAGGCATTGTGCATGTGATTGGTCCTGAGCAAGGCGCAACTTTGCCTGGCATGACGGTAGTGTGTGGCGATTCACACACCAGTACACACGGCGCATTTGGCGCACTAGCCCACGGCATTGGCACGTCAGAAGTTGAGCATGTAATGGCGACGCAATGTTTAGTGCAAAAAAAATCAAAATCCTTACTAGTTAAAGTTGAAGGCCAATTAGGCACTGGCGTGACTGCAAAAGACATTGCCTTAGCGGTGATTGGTAAAATTGGCACGGCTGGTGGTAATGGTTACGCCATTGAATTTGCAGGCTCAGCCATTCGCGCTTTAAGCATGGAAGGGCGCATGACCTTGTGCAACATGGCGATTGAAGCAGGTGCGCGTGCAGGCATGGTGGCGGTGGATGATACAACCGTTAATTATGTAAAAGGCCGCCCATTTTCGCCAAAAGGTGAGCAGTGGAATATAGCCGTTAAATATTGGGAAACTTTGCAAAGTGATACTGGCGCGAAGTTTGATAAGACTGTTGAGCTTGATGCCGCAACTATTCAGCCACAAGTCACTTGGGGTACATCACCAGAAATGGTGGTGGGCATTGATGGTAAAGTGCCAAGCCTAGATTTAGCTAAAAATGAAGTACAACGCGGCGATTGGGAGCGCGCCTATGCCTATATGGGTTTAACTGCAAATACGCCAATTAACGAAATTAGTATTGATAAAGTATTTATCGGTTCTTGCACCAACTCACGTATTGAAGATTTGCGCGCTGCGGCAAGCGTCGCTCGTGGTCGCCATATTGCATCTAATATTAAGCTGGCGTTAGTTGTGCCAGGTTCTGGCCTGGTAAAAGCGCAAGCAGAAAAAGAAGGCTTAGATAAAATATTTATTGATGCAGGCTTTGAGTGGCGTGAGCCAGGTTGCTCAATGTGTTTGGCGATGAACGCTGACAGATTGTCGCCAGGCGAGCGTTGCGCTTCTACCAGTAACCGTAATTTTGAAGGTCGTCAGGGTCAAGGCGGACGCACGCATTTAGTCAGCCCAGAAATGGCTGCGGCGGCGGCAATTGCTGGACATTTTGTTGATGTAAGAAATGATTGATGTGATAAATATTAGCAATATGTAAACAGTCGTTTTATTTTTAAACAATTTTTTTTGGGAAAACAAATGAAAAAATTATTAGTAGTATCTTTTGTATTAGCTTTTGTTTTGGCTGGTTGCAACACAGTGCGAGGTGTTGGTAAAGATATTGAAAAAGGTGGCGAAGCCATCCAAAAATCAACGAATTAAGAAAACTAAAACATTTAATATTATGCAAGCTTTTACAAAGTTAAATGGTTTAGTAGCGCCTCTAGACCGCGCCAATGTGGATACTGATGCCATTATCCCAAAACAGTTTTTAAAGTCTATCAAACGTTCTGGCTTTGGCCCGAACGCTTTTGATGAGTGGCGCTATCTAGACCATGGCGAGCCAGGTATGGATAACAGCAAGCGCCCAATTAATCCTGATTTCGTGCTTAACTTTCCGCGTTATCAGGGCGCAAGTATCTTGCTTACGCGTGAAAATTTTGGTTGCGGATCAAGTCGCGAACATGCACCTTGGGCGTTAGAAGATAACGGCTTTAAAGTCGTGATTTCTTCAAGCTTTGCGGATATTTTCTTTAACAACTGTTTTAAAAATGGCATGTTGCCAATTATCTTGTCTGCAGACATTATTGAAAGTATATTTCAAGAGGTTGAAGCAAGCGTGGGTTATCAATTAGACGTAGATTTAAGCGCACAAACCGTGACAACGCCTAGCGGTAAAGCCTATACATTTGATGTAGATACAGTGCGTAAACACAATTTGTTAAATGGTCTAGATGATATTGGCTTAACCATGCAGCAGCAAGATAAAATTAAAGCGTTTGAAGCAAAGCACAAGCAAGTTCAACCTTGGCTTTTTAATTAATCCTTTTTAATTAAATCTTTGTAATTTAAG
>JBDNJL010000151.1:0-5020 GCA_041687795.1 Methylotenera sp.
AGAAAAAAGAAAATGAAACGGGGCTAACCACAGCATCGACGGTCTGGATTACAGCCGCGATTGGCGTAACAGTTGGCATGGGCCTTGAAATGACAGCCGTACTGAGTACCTTAATAACACTTGCCATTTTAGCTATCGTGCCAAAAGGTTTTAAAAAATCCAGCAGTTAGCCAGAATGTGACTGACTGCAATCATTTTACCACACGCTTAGACCATAGGCAGACGTTACTTGGTCGACTGCCCGAAGCCACGGTCAGTGTAAAAGGCGAAATCGTGGCGATCCTTGTCAATACTAGTAGCAAATCGCCTGCTGGACTTTTCTCTTACTTGGTTGGTCCGTGAGTCAGCACTTGTTTTGAAGTAACAAACTTAACAGTACTCAGCGCATTTTCAACTAAGGGAAAATGCACAAACACAGCATAAATATGCGTAATATTAGCGCAGGCAGCTGCTAACTTTTATTGGGTTTTTGAATACGGAATTGAGATAGAGCATTTACACCAAGAGTTGTAATAGTTTGCAAGGCAAAGATGAATTAGGCTTACAACAGTTAAATTACAATAAGCAGGATTCTAAAAATTGAGGGAATTTAAGGCTCTGAAACCATACGCTAAAATATAAGAGAAATACTAAAAATTTTATATTCAGGTAAAAACGTGTCTGTAAAAAACCGTTAAGTTTTTTACATTTAAAAGCGAAACCGTTAAGTTTTTTTACGGTAAAAAATCTATAAGGTTTTATTAGAAAGAATAAGCGCTAGCAGCTATTTTCATTGTCTGGCGCCAAACTAAATGAGCGAATCTTAATAATTGACTTTTTTATTCACCCAGCGCGCTAAATACTTTTTTTAGCAGTCCACTCGACTGTCCTAATGGATCTTTACGAATAGCGGCTTCTTCTTTGGCCATCATTAAATAAACGCCATCTAATGTTTTTTGTGTGACATATTGCTCAAGGTTCGCTTGCTCTTTTTTCACCACACCAAATTTACTGCCCATTTCTGCAAATTTATTATATTGCTGAGCAAGTTGAATATTTTCAGTGGCTTTTTTCACAATCGGTAAAAACTTTTCTGCCATTGGAGCCGAGGCAGTTTTCTTAAAATACTGTGTCGCAGCATCGTTTCCACCAGTTAAAACAGCCTTGGCATCTTCAACGCTCATTTTTTTTGCAGAATCTATTAACAGCGCTTTAGCTTCTGGCACTGCCGCTTCTGCTGCGCGATTCATTTTTAAGACTAACTCATCAGCTTGTTTAGCCATGCCAAACATTCGCATTGCTTTTTCAGCTTTTTTCATCGTATCAGGCAAAGGGATCTTCACTTCGCTGTTACCAAAAAAAACATCTGCTGCACCTAACTTACTCACTGCTTTACCAGCACCTTGAATCAGCGCCTCCTTAAGGCCACTACTAGCTTCTGAGCTGGTGATATCAGCAAGTCCAAGTGCATTTGTATGCGTAGCAAATAAAACAAAGCTGACTGTCGCTAGCTGTCTTAAAAGACACGCTTTTGAAACAATAGGAGCTTCAGCATTAGATGTAAGCATTTTTTCTCCCAGTTTATTATTTCAGTTTAAATTTAAACTTTACGTGCACACTAATATTCGTAGTTAAGTAGCAGCAGATTAAGTTAGTTTAATTACTTTTATTAACATATAGCAGTTATTAAAATTAATGAATTCTAATACTCAAACTACTTTTCCTCGTCAATTCTAGGTGATTTAACTGCCACTGCTTTATTTGGCGATACGTTCCAAATATTTTTAGCGTAATCGCCAATTGCTCGGTCGCTAGAAAATTTAGCCATATTCGCTACATTTAAAATCGCTTTTTTAAACCAAGCATTTTGGTCTTTATATAGCTCAGCCACTCGGTCTTGCGTTTCAATATAGCTCGCGTAATCTGCAAGTAATAAATATTGATCACCATTTTTTAGTAAATTATCCACAATCGCTTGATAACGACTTGGCTCATCCACTGAAAAATAACCGCTGGCAATCATATCCAGAACTTGTTTAAGCTCTTCGTTACTCTCATAATATTCCACAGGGTTATAACCATTGGCTTTGGTTTCTGCTACTTGCTCTGTAGTTAATCCAAAAATAAAGATGTTTTCATCGCCAACTTCTTCTTTAATTTCTACGTTTGCGCCATCTAAAGTACCAATGGTGAGCGCACCGTTAAGCGCCATTTTCATATTACCTGTTCCGCTTGCCTCAGTACCGGCCGTAGAAATTTGTTCAGACAAATCACTCCCAGGGAATAAAATTTCAGCCGCTGACACTTCATAATTTGGGTAATACACTACTTTTAATTGATCACCTACAGCTAAATCGTTATTCACAATCAATGCTACATCATTGATTAAACGAATAATTTGTTTCGCCATCCAATACCCTGGCGCAGCTTTGCCACCAAAAATCACAGTACGTGGTGTGATGTTTTTATCACCGCGACGAATACGGTTATATAATGTAATTACATGTAGCAAGTTTAAAAGCTGACGCTTATATTCATGAATACGCTTAATTTGCACATCAAACATACTATTGGTATTGATTGCAATACCTGTGAGGTTTTCAATTTTTTTTGCTAAACGTTTTTTATTGTCATGTTTTACCGCCGCAAATGCTTTTCTAAAATCTGCATCGTTTGCTAGTGGTGTAATTTTTTTAATTTGTGTTAAATCTTTTTTAAACTCTGGTCCAATCGCCTTTTCGATCAGCTTTGCCAGTTCTGGGTTGGCTTGATTTAACCATCTGCGAGGGGTAATGCCATTAGTCACATTGGTTAATTTACCAGGATAAATACGGTCAAAATCTGCAAACAAATGTTTTTTGATTAGCGCGCTATGCAAAGCTGCAACACCATTTACCGTATGGCTACCTACCACTGCCAAATGCGCCATTCTTACTCGGCGGCCATGCGTTTCATCAATAATTGAAACGCGTGTAAGTAAGTCAGCATCACCTGGGAATTTTTGGTTCACCATATGCAAAAAATCAGAGTTAATCTTATAAATAATTTCTAAATGGCGAGGTAATAAACGACCAAAAAGCTCAACTGACCATGTTTCTAAAGCTTCTGGCATGAGTGTGTGATTGGTATAAGAAAATATTTTTACTACAAGTGACCATGCGTGCGTCCATGACACATGATGGCAATCCATCAATTGGTACATCATCTCAGGTACCGCAATCGCAGGGTGCGTATCGTTTAGTTGAACCGCAATTTTTTCTGGTAGTAAATCCCAATCTGATGCTTTTTTAATTTCATGCACAGACAAATATCTGCGCAAAATATCTTGTATGGAGGCAGAAACGAAGAAATACTGTTGTTTTAAGCGCAACTCCTTACCCACTGCAGAAGAATCGTTTGGGTAAAGTACTTTAGAAATACTTTCTGTTTCGTTACGCTCCTCTACCGCTTTTTCATAATTGCCGTCGTTAAAATGACGTAAATCAAATTCCCGCGCAGCCTTAGCAGACCAAAGTCTTAAATTATTCACAGTATCAGTACCGTAGCCTGGCACAGGCACATCATACGCCATTGCCACTACGTGTTCAGCATCTACCCAATGGCGCTCTTCTCCATGACTAGTTGGAAATTTTACTACATGCCCGTAAAACTTAATGACGTATGTAGCTTCTGGGCGTTGAAACTCCCATACGTTACCGTAACGTAGCCAGTTATCTGGGTTTTCAACTTGTTGTCCATGTTCAATAGATTGTCTAAACATGCCATATTCATAGCGAATACCATAGCCTGCGGCTGGAATATCCATAGTTGCCATTGAATCTAAAAAGCAAGCGGCCAACCTACCTAACCCACCGTTGCCCAATGCGGCGTCGGTTTCTATTTCAACCGCATTTTCTAAATCACGACCTAAAGTTTCCATGCCAGTTTTTAACTCTTCTTTAATGCCCAAATTGAGTGCAGCATTAGTAAGCATGCGCCCGATTAAAAACTCTAATGAGAGATAGTAAACACGCTTAGGATCATTTGCATAATATGCTTCAGCCGTTTTTATCCAGCGCTCTACCACATGGTCGCGCACAGTATAGCTGGCAGTATCGTACCAATCTCGGTCTGTTGCAGCATGGTTATTTTTAAAGCTAGAAAAAATAAGGTGGTTCTGCAGCGACTGATGAATTGGCGTTAGTTTGGGGATGACGCTCACTTTTAGCTTGGTAGCGCTTGACTTTGTTTTAGGCGCGCTCGTTATTTTTGTGTTTGCCGAGATCATTTTATCTTTAGATCCAACTTGCGTTTTCATATTTGAGACTCTAATAATCAGTTTTTAATACTTTAAAGTATAGCAAAATATGCGCCAAGTTTATTGCAAAAAAATGACAAGTAAACCCAAACAAACGTTACTAATTTTAAATAACTCATTGCGGATATTTAATATAAATAGAATTTTTTGATTAATACTCAAAAACTTGTTGAATGTCAACCGAAACCATGACTTAGTCAGTATCTGGCACATATGCATTGCATTTAGATTAAACATGTTCACAGCGAATGTTTTATAATTAAATTTCATCATAATTTTCGCTTCAAACATTCTTATCAATAAATTGTAGCTGTTTACAATCTTACTATTTATTGATTTTGTAATTTTCGTAACATACTGCAAATGACAATTATTTTCATTTATTCTGCATAGTCACAGTTTATTAGATTTCTATATCGCGTTTGACTTTGTAAAAGCTGAGTCTGCATCACAAGTTTTGCTGCTGCTTTTCGCATCATTTCATTCACCATTATAAAACTGCGCGCCTCAAAACGTAATGAAGTGCCACCTAATTCAATTTCCACCATATCTTTCGCTTTGTTGTAAAACACTTTGCATTGTGCGTTTTCGCCTAATTGGGCTTGGCTAATTATTTGCTGCTTGCTCATAATATTGACCTTTAATTAAATCCTACGTAATAATGATAATTATTCTCATTTACATTGTCAAGCAATATTGCTAATTAGTTTCCAGCTATTTAAATATTCTTTCGGATAATTAAAA
>JBDNJL010000004.1:0-3485 GCA_041687795.1 Methylotenera sp.
AAGCAACCTACCCGTTGGCAGCGCGAGCAACGCCTTATTTACTTTCGCAAAAATGCCAACCTATTTGGTCTTGCTGCAGATGGAGGTTACCGCGTTTCACCGTAACTTAATACGCTCGTCTCTGTGGCCCTATTCCGCGCCTTATACTGGTTAGCTTGCGCTAATTTCAGCTTTCAACGTACGGCCGTTAGCCGTCACCATGCTCTGTGCAGCCCGGACTTTCCTCCCCCTATGCCATTACAACATTGGCGGCGACTGTCTAGCCAGCTTCACGACTATTTTACCACGTTAAACTTAATAGTTTTTCACAGACACATTTTTACTTAAAGTAGCTTCCATCCCAAATTTTGCCCAGCTCTTAGCGGGACTAACTTATCGCCACCAACGTAAGGCAAGCTATTTGGCACACGCCAAGTTTGTTTGCTAAGTGTGACTTTGTCTGTATTACGCGGTAAACCATAAAAATCTGCACCAAAAAAACTGGCGAAGCCTTCAAATTTATCTAATGCGTTAGTATTGTCAAACACCTCTGCATAAAGCTCTAGCGCGGTGTGCGCGGTGTAAATGCCTGCGCAACCACAAGCGGCTTCTTTGGTATTCTTAGCATGTGGCGCACTATCTGTACCTAAGAAAAATTTAGCATTACCAGAAGTTGCAGCTTGCACCAGTGCTAAGCGGTGTTCTTCTCGCTTTAAAATTGGTAGGCAGTAATGATGGGGCTGAATACCTCCTTTAAACATATCGTTACGGTTCATCAGCAAGTGATGCGCAGTAATCGTTGCAGCTACGTTATTGGGTGATTCCATCACAAAATCCGCCGCATCTTTTGTAGTAATGTGCTCAAACACAATTTTTAAATTTGGGAATTTTTTGAGTAAAGGAATCATAATGCGCTCAATAAATACGCGTTCGCGATCAAACACATCTACGTCGCCATCGGTGACTTCTCCATGCGTAAGTAGCGGCATACCGTGCTTTTCCATCGCTGCCAATGCCTCAACACAGTTACCTAAATTAGTGACACCAGAATCTGAATTGGTAGTAGCTCCCGCTGGATAAAGTTTAACGCCATGCACGATACCGCTGGCTTTTGCGCGGATAATTTCATCTGCTTTTGTATTATCCGTTAAATATAAGGTCATCAGAGGTTCAAACTTAGCGCCAGCTGGTAAGGCATCTAGTACTCGTTGGCGATATTGTTCTGCAAGCGCTGTGGTGATAACAGGCGGAAGCAAATTTGGCATTACAATTGCGCGCGCGAATTGTCTTGCCGTGTCTGGCAACACGGCTTTTAAGGCATCACCATCACGTAAATGTAAATGCCAATCGTCTGGGCGGGTGATTGTTAAAGTGGTTTTAGTTGTATTAGTCGTCATAGTTTAAGCTTTAAGTTGAGTCTCGTTTTTAAGAGTAAGCGCAAATTCATAAAGATCATTTTTCTTTTCACGGGTAATTTCTACCGCTAAGCTCACTGCCTGCTTAAGTGGCAACTCTGCCATTAACAGCGTTAATATCCGCAAGGTTTCTTCGTGCATTTCATCGGCCACTTTTACTTCCGCAGCTTCTACCAATAATACAAATTCACCACGCTGTTGATTGGCATCGGCTAACAGCCAAGTTGCAGCATCTTGTAAATTACAGCTATAAATTGTTTCAAAAGTTTTAGTCAGTTCACGCATAAAAGTGACTCGGCGTTCGCCTCCAAGTATTTTAGCCACATCTACAATACTTTCTAAAATTCTATGTGGTGCCTCGTAAAATACCAAAGTAACCGTGTGTGCTTTTAAAATCTCAAGCGCTTTACGCCTTGCTGCGCGACTAGCAGGCAAAAAGCCATGAAATAAAAATCCGTTTTTAGTGATGCCACTGGCTGATAAGGCAGTAATTACCGCGCTCACCCCTGGTATAGGTACTACTTTGATGCCCGCTTTACGCACTAGATTGACCACCACTGCGCCCGGGTCGCTAATGCCAGGCGTGCCAGCATCTGTAACTAAAGCAATATTTTCACCCGCTTGTAGCTGTAGCAATAATTTGGCTGCCGATTGATGCTCGTTATGTTCGTGCACAGCAATGAGCTTTTTGCTAATACCAAAGTGCGACAGTAGGCCAGAAGTATGCCGTGTGTCTTCTGCTGCAATTGCATCGACCATTTTAAGTATTTCAAGCGCGCGCAACGTGATATCACCTAAATTGCCAATTGGCGTTGCTACCACATATAATAAGCCATGATTATTTATCACTACCGCACTCTCATTTGCCTGTCAAAAGCTTTTTTTGCCATTGTTAGTCTGTCGCTGTTTGCTATTGTCGGCATTGCAGAAACGCAATCTGCTACTAAATTTTCTGCTGAAGTAGCGTTTTTGCAAGGTCAACAATATTTAGCACAAAACAATGTGCCACTAGCCGAGCTCAGTCTTACTTATATTGCTAGTCACTCACCTTATGCAAAATTATTAGCTGGCAATATTGCAAACCAAAGGGGTGATACTGATCAAACGTTTTTACTGTTATTGCCTTTGCAAACTAACACTAGTTTGATAAAACCCGCGCTTGCAAGTTTACATGCAAGTTTAGCCGATGCCTATCAAAAACAAGGCAACACTACAAACGCACTAGACCAATTAATTCGTAAAGAAATGTATTTAAATAGCACTAAAGATATTGAAAATAATCATCAAATTATTTGGCAATTATTGACACAACTCACAACCCAAGACTTGATTACACTTCGTGGTGAAAGCCTAGACACTAGCACACAAGGCTGGATTGACTTAAGCTTAAGTGCAAAACGTCAAGACGCAAGCGTGAGTATTGCCGCTTGGCAAAGCAGTTATCCAGACCATGTAGCTACCAGCTTTGCAAAAACATTAAAATCTGAAACTGGAAACACCAGCCCAAAAGCGCTAGTGCTAAAAATGCAGGGAAATGTTGCACTAATTTTGCCGTTTGATGATCCTGTGTATGCTGCGCAAGCCAACGCATTTAGATTAGGGTTACAAGCCGCATTCACTAAATATAATATTACCAATAAAATTAAAAGTTATGCAAGTATTGTAAATACTGATGGCACAGCTGATAAAGAAAATCTAAATGATTTACATGCTTTTGCTAAAGATGAAGACGCAAGTTATTTTATTGGGCCAATGGCTGATATTGGACTATCCACTGATAATGAAGCGCAGGCTATAAGCCAGTTTGCAATGCGTAATGGTATGCAAAACGTGCTTATTATAGCGAGCGATAACGTAACATCTAGCAAATTGGTCGATAGTTTCGTAGCTGTTTGGCAAAACCAATTAGGCAATCAAGCTAATGTGTTGAAGCTAGTTTCTAACGAAATTGATTTGAAAGATAAACTGCAAGTTACGCCTCACGATTTCGTATTACTCGCCATATCCGCAAACGAACTACGCACTATTCGCTCAGAACTAGACATCAGCATACCAACTATTGGCTTTTCTACTGTACATGAGTCTGATGTA